>CAYRRL010000100.1:0-8548 GCA_964426665.1 uncultured Ferruginibacter sp.
TAAACGGTGGCCGCACCAAATATTACACCGAACATGCTGCCCAATAAAATAGACTTAATGGTAAGCTCTGCCATATTTGTTTGCGGCGAAATAAAAGGCTGGAATTTTTTCTCAGACATAAGCAATAGTAGTTTAGGAAAACAAGATAAATAAAAAGGCGATACAATCGTACCGCCTTTAACAATGAATATTTTTTAATTTAAGCAGAGCCTGTCCTTTCCCTTACAATATTATTTAATGACTTCAATTTTGAATAAATTAATATGCCGCCGATAAATGCTGCAACAACTAATAAAAGGAAGAACATTTTTTTGTCTGTAAAATCATCCCAGAAGCCAGTCATTACGCCAGCTACTTTGCCACCGATGGAAGTAGAGAGGAACCAGCCGCCCATCATCAATGCCGTTAGCCTTGGCGGCGATAACTTTGAGACAAACGACAAACCAATCGGGCTTAAAAATATTTCGCTGATGGTGAATACAAAGTAAGTGCCCCATAACCATAATGGAGAAGTTTTGTGTGTATATACAGAAGGCACAGACATGATTGCAAACACCATTACCAATGCAGACAGCCCTGCAATAAACATTGCCATACCAAATTTTGAGGCTGTGGTGGGCTCTTTGCCTTTTGTCCGCAAATAATCAAACAACGGCACAAATATTAAAGTGAGCAATACAATAAACAACGGGTTGATGGACTGGAACAATTCTGTGTTGGTTAGTTTTTCGCTTTTGCCATTTGGCCATTGATCTTTGGGCACGTTATTATAATATGGGTCTGGCCCCATCACTTGCAACACTTTTCCATCCGGCCCTTTTTCTTCCACAAAAAATTCGTTCACCTTATTTACGAGCCTCGGCGAATCACTCACTTCCTGCATAGGGAATATCTTGCTCGTAATGGCTGCTGTTGTTTCCGATGCTTTTCTGTCCGTATGTTTTTCGGCCCATAAAGTAAGGCCAGTGGCATTTTGATTGTATATCGTCCAGAAAGCAATGGCAATTACAAAAATAAACAACAGCGAACCGATGGATTTTTTATCGGAGCCTTGTGCCTTTGCCCAAAGAGAAATATAAAAAGCAATGATAGGGAGGCAGGCAAAAATAAAGGCATCGTTTGCCTGGGTACCCATCATGGCGCTGCCGAATATTTTTGTTGGAAGGAACCAACCAATTGCAGCTGCAATAAGGGCAGGCAAAAAAACAAAGCCAAAAATTTGCCCCAGGCTCATGTCTTCTTTCTGAACGGGCTTTCTTACATCGCCAACCCTTACAGCAGGCAGGTTCATTGCAAGATTGATAAGCCCTAATATAAGCCCGATGCCGGCAGCCGAAAAAGCCCAGCCCCAGCCATATTTGTTTCTTAAGTAGGCTGCTACAAAATTGCAAAAGAAGGCGCCAATATTTATGCCCATGTAAAAAATATTATAGGCATTGTCTTTTAAAGGCTTTAGGTCTTCCCTGTTATAAATATTGCCAAGCAGCGTTGAAATATTGGGCTTGAAAAAACCATTGCCCACAATAATTAATGTAAGCGAAACAAACATGGCTGTGTTGCCTGGTATGGCAAGGCCCAGGTAGCCCGCCGCCATTAAAGCGCCGCCTAAAAAAATCGATTTGATATAACCCAAATACCTGTCGGCAATAAGGCCGCCAATAAACGGCGTGAGGTAAACCAATGCAATAAAACTGCCTACGATGTCGGCGCCAATTTTTTCGTCAAAACCCTTGCCTCCTGTTTTGTCATCAATCATGTAAAGAAGCAGGATGCCCACCATCAGGTAATAAGCAAAGCGCTCCCACATTTCTGTAAAAAACAACACGTACAATGCCCGTGGGTGCTTGCCGGTTTTAATTGGTTCGCTCATACAATCGTTTTTGTGAGTTTTGAGGTTGGTAATAATTTATCTGCCCAAAGTAGCAAATTTCTTTTTACCAAAACAATATGCAGGCATTTTATTAAAATGCAAGGGCTTCATTTATCAACACCGTTTATAAATTTAATGCGGCGGTGCGCCAGCTAATTTTTACATTCGCTTCAAATCCATTCTGTTGATAAGAACAATACATACAAAGCCATGAATATTTTAATAGCAGGAAGCGGCGGCAGGGAACATGCCCTGGCATGGAAAATTATACAAAGCCCCCGGTGCAGCAACCTTTTTATAGCCCCTGGCAATGCAGGCACCGCCAATGTGGGCACCAATGTAAACATTAGTGTTACAGATTTTGAAGCCCTTTCATCTTTTTGCCTACAAAATAAAATTGATATGCTGGTGGTGGGGCCGGAAGAGCCTTTGGTAAAAGGCATTTATGATTACTTTGCCGGCAACCCTTCACTATCGCACATTATGGTAATAGGCCCGTCGCAAAAGGGCGCACGGCTTGAAGGCAGCAAAGCTTACGCAAAAGAATTTATGCGCCGCAACAATGTGCCCACCGCAGGCTACCGTGAGTTTGACGACACCAATTATGCTGAAGGACTTGAATACATTAAAAACCATGCAGTGCCCATTGTGTTAAAGGCAGATGGGCTGGCCTCGGGCAAAGGCGTTATTATATGCGGCAACCACATTGAAGCGCTGGCTGAATTTGAACTGATGGTGCAGCAGGCAAAGTTTGGCGAAGCTGGAAAGAAAGTAGTGATTGAAGAATTTTTAACCGGCATCGAACTAAGCATTTTTGCTTTGACTGACGGGGAAAATTATGTATTGCTGCCCGAAGCAAAAGACTACAAAAGGGCCAACAAAGGCGATACGGGCCCCAATACGGGGGGCATGGGAGCGGTTAGCCCCGTGCCGTTTGCTGACGAAGCGTTTATGCAAAAAACAATTGAAAGTATTGTAAAGCCCACTATTGAAGGCCTAGCAAAAGAAAATATTGACTACAAAGGGGTGGTATTTTTTGGGTTAATAAAAGTAAATGGCGACCCATTTGTAATTGAATACAACTGCCGCTTTGGCGACCCTGAAACGGAAGTGGTGGTGCCAAGGATTGAAAATGATTTGGTGGATTTGTTTGAAGCCGTGTGGCTGCGCCAACTGCATAAAACAATTGTAAAAGCAAACCCACAAACAGCCGTAACTGTTGTAGCTGTTAGCGGTGGCTACCCCGGCAATTACCAAACAGGCAAAAGCATAAGCGGGCTGCAAGACGCAGCCATAGAGGGTTCCATGATATTCCATGCCGGGACAAAGCTGGAAGGCGGGGAAACATTTACCAATGGCGGCAGGGTGCTGGCAGTAACTTCCTATGGCGACAATATTATGGATGCAGCGGGCCAGTCAATGTATGTAATGGAAAATATTTTCTTTGATGGCATTTATTACCGGGATGATATTGGGTATGAATTTGCAGCCGCAGGGCCGCCGGCAGGCAACTAACAGAAAACAGTAGCCCAAGAGCAAAGAGGCAGGATGGCAAAGGGGGCAAAAAGCAAGTTGGCAAAGGGTTTTGCAGCCCCTGGGTTTTGCACAAAAAATTGCCAAAATGTTGAAAAATAAAACAGGCTGCGTTGTTAATTCAGATTATTTCCTCCAACTTTGCCCACATTGTTAACTATTACTATATTTTCTCTTAAATAAGCATGGGCCTTTTTAATTTTTTTACGCAGGAAATTGCGATGGATTTGGGTACCGCCAATACCCTTATCATATTTAACGACGAAGTGGTGGTAAACGAACCATCTATTGTGGCGCTTGACAGGAACAACCCAAAAAATATTTTGGCGGTGGGCAAAAAGGCGCTGATGATGCATGAAAAAACCCACGAAAGCATCCGCACTGTGCGCCCTTTGAAAGACGGCGTAATAGCAGACTTTAACGCAGCAGAATTAATGATAAGGGAGATGATCAAAATGATCTATCCCAAAAAACCCTTATTTGCCCCAAGCTGGCGCATGATGATTTGCATACCCAGCAGTATTACCGAAGTTGAAAAACGTGCCGTAAGGGACAGTGCTGAGCAGGCAGGCGCAAAAGAAGTGTATTTGATTCATGAGCCAATGGCCGCTGCACTTGGTATTGGCATTGATGTGGAAGAACCTGTGGGCAACATGATAATTGATATTGGCGGCGGTACTACCGGCATTACTGTTATTGCACTGGCAGGTATTGTGTGCGACCAGAGCATCCGTATTGCTGGCGATGAATTTACTGCCGATATTATGGAAGCATTGCGCCGCTACCATAGCTTATTGATTGGCGAACGCACAGCAGAACAAATAAAAATACAGGTAGGCGCTGCCATAAAAGAACTGGACAGCCCGCCCGAAGACATCCCCGTAAATGGCCGGGACCTTGTAACAGGCATACCCAAGCAGGTAATGGTAAGCTACCAGGAAGTTGCTGACGCATTAGATAAGAGCATTTTTAAAATTGAAGAAGCGATACTAAAAGCACTGGAAACAACGCCGCCAGAACTTGCCGGCGATATTTACCGCCGCGGTTTGTACCTTACAGGTGGCGGCTCATTGCTTCGTGGGCTTGACAAAAGGATATCTGCTAAAATAAAATTGCCTGTTCATGTTGCAGACGACCCATTGAAGAGTGTGGTTCGTGGCACAGGGCTGGCATTGAAAAATTATGACAGGTACCCGTTTGTAATGCGTTAGTGTTTTAAATTCTTAAAAAACAAGATTCTAAATTCTAAAGTACTGTTGTTTTAGGGTTTAGAATTTTTACTTTAAATATTATCCCCCAAGGTGCGTAATGTCTTCTTATTCATCCGCCGCTATTCTAATTTCCTGTTATTTATTTTACTGCAGGCGGTAAGTATTTACTTTATTATACACTACAACAAATTCCACAATGCAGTGGGCACTGCCTTTATGAATGAAATAACCGGCAGGGTAAATGAACAATATGACAGGGTTGACAGTTACATTGGTTTAAAAAGGGAAAATGAAAAATTAAGGAGGCAAAATGAAAGGCTGCTGAATAGCTTAAAACAAAATTTTGAAAGCCCTGACACTGCCAGCAAGCTTATTGCCGACACCATCCCTTACGATACATTGGGCAATACACGCAAGTGGTTGTTCCAGTCTGCCAAAGTGGTATCCAATTCTGTAACGCTTCAAAATAATTTTTTAGTAATAAACCGTGGCGCAGTGCAGCAGCTTGGCAAAGATGAAGGCGTGGTGGATGCAAATAATGGAGTGGTAGGCATTGTAACAGATGTAAGCAGCAATTTTGCGGTGGTGATGAGCCTGCTGCATAAAGACAGCAAGATAACTGCTGTACTGAAAAACGACCCGGCTTCGGGCGGGCTGGTAATATGGGACGGAAAAGAACCAAATTACCTTTCGCTGCTGAATGTGCGCAAAAGCGCCAAAGCAAAAAAAGGGGACACGGTGCTGGCCAGCAGCATCACCACTACTTTCCCTAACGGCATGATGGTAGGCACCATAGATGATATAAAACCGGACGTAAGCACCAACACGTTTATCATCAAAGTGAAATCTGCTGCAAATTTTTACAACCTGCAGCATGTATACGCAATAAAAAACTACCAGAAAGAAGAGGTGGACAAGCTGCTGGAAAAAGCAAAAAACAAAAACCAATAATGCCTTGGCTGCATGAGCACATTAGTAAAAAACATAGGCCGCTTTATATTGCTGATACTTGTACAGTTTTATGTGCTTGACAAATTGCACCTGCACCGCATGGTAACGCCGTACATTTATTTTCTTTTCATCATCTGGATGCCTTTTAACATGCCACGGGGCTGGCAGATGGTACTGGGGTTTTTATTAGGCTTTACGCTTGACTCTTTCCGGCATTTCCCGGGCTTTCATGCTGCAGCCTGTGTGCTGATGGCTTACCTGCGCCCGTTTCTCATCAATATGCTTATACCACAAGAGGGTGCAGATGCTAACTACGACGAGCCATCAGCTTTGAGCATGGGCGGCCTTTTCCCTTATATGATTTACGCAGGGCTGCTTACCCTGCTGCACAATGGCTGGCTGTTTTTTTTAGAAGCAATGGAGTTCGGCAACTTCTGGTATTTTATTATTAAAACATTGCTGTCAACAATTATTACGCTGGCGCTGGTATTTGTTGCCGAACTGTTATTTTCACGCAAACAAAAATTCAGGACAAATACTGCCTAATTTTACACAACAAAAAACAAACCCCTTTAGTAATCAGGGCACATGTCCGTCTTCAATCAATCCCGTAAAAATGTTATCATGCTTGTGTTTGCAGGCGTGTTTGCCATCATCGCCCTGCAATTGGCCAACCTGCAGCTGTTTTCGTCTAAATACAAAATAATGGCCGACGACCAGGGCAAGTTCAGGAAAGTGATTTACCCTGACAGGGGCATTGTATTCGACAGGCACAGAAAGGCCATTTTGCAAAATACCACCATTTACGACCTGATGGTAACACCCAACAAACTTAAAGGTGTTGATACTTCAAGCCTTTGCAAAATATTGGGCATTGACTCTGCACAATTCAATAAAAAAATTGTGGAGTGCATTATCAAGAACGGGCGCAGCAGGAGTTCGGTATTTGATGGTTTGCTGAGCGACCAGAAGATGGCGATGCTTAACCAAAGCATGTACAAATTTGCCCCCGGGTTTTATTTGCAGGAACGCCCTGTGAGAAGCTACCCGTACGATGCAGGCGGCAATATCCTCGGCTACCTGGCAGAAGTGGATACCAATTTCTTAAAAAAACATGCAGGCGAAGGCTACCAGATTGGCGACTATGCAGGCAAAACAGGCATGGAACGCACTTATGAAAGAGTACTGATGGGGCAGCGTGGCATTGAATACTGGAAGCGTGACAATAAAAACAGGCTGACAGAAAGATTGGAGAATGGCAAATATGATACTTCGGCTGTTGCAGGGCAAAATATGTATACTTCTTTAGACATTGGGCTGCAGGAACTCGGCGAAAAATTAATGCAGAACAAACTTGGCTCTATTGTAGCTGTTGACCCAAAAACAGGCGGCATCCTCTGCATGGTAAGCAGCCCTACATTCAAACCAAAATTCCTTACCGGGCCAGAAAGAAAAAAACATATCACCGAATTATTGCTTGACCCTTCCCTGCCTTTGCTCAACAGGTCTGTAAGCGCTACTTATTCGCCGGGCTCCACCTTCAAAACATTGCAGGCGCTGATTGGCCTACACGAAGGGGTTATTACAACAGAAACCCAGTTTAGCTGCGGAGGGGCTTTTTATGGCTGTGGCAAGCCCATGCGTTGCCTCGACTATGGCACCTTTGATTTGCGCCATGCCATCACCGTTTCGGACAACACGTATTTTGCACAGGTAATGCAACGTGTAATCAACAACCCCAAATACCCCAGCGTTGACAGCAGCCTGCGTGCATGGGACAATTACATGTATGCTTTTGGCCTTGGCAAAAGGCTGGGCGTGGATGTGCCATCGGAAAAAAAAGGCAATATACCAACCCCCGAAACGTATGACAAAGTGTTTGGCGCAGGGCACTGGAATTTTTGCAGTTTCCGCTCTGTAAGCATTGGCCAGGGCGAAGTGGACGTAACACCGATACAAGTGGCTAATGAAATGGCATATATCGCTAATAAAGGCTGGTACCGCACGCCGCATATTGTTGACTCGATAGAAGGCGGCGATAAATTCAATATGCTTGACAAATACAAAGAAAAGCACCGTGCAGTTGATATACCCGACAGTATTTTTGAAGCTGTGCATGATGGAATGGAAGGCGTGGTTGACCATGGCACTGGCATGGGCGCCAAGGTAAAAGATGTTGTTATATGCGGCAAAACCGGCACGGTAGAAAACTACTTCCGTGGAGTAAAGCAGCCTAACCATGGTTTCTTCTGCGGCTTTGCCCCAAGGGACAACCCAAAAATTGCTATTATGTGCGTTGTGGAAAATAGCGGCCGCTTTGGTGGAACCTATGCTGCTCCGATAGTTGGCTTTATGATTGAAAAATATTTAAAGGATTCAATTACTGACCCGAAGAGAAAGGAAAGGATGGATTACTACACTAACCTGAACCTGATACCGCCCAGGATATATGCACAGATACGCACACAAGACAGTATGCGCCATGCAAAAGACTCAGCTTACCTGATTGCCAAAGGCTATATCAAAATAATAAAAGACACACTGGAGATAGACGAAGAGGACGAAAACGATGCATTGGACAAAATGAAAAAAGACAAGGATATAAAAAGCACAGCCCCTGCAAAAGACAGCAGCAAGCAAAAGGCAATAGTAAAACCAGATGCTATTTTACCTGATGAAAAGAAGTTAAAAGACACAGTGAGCAAGGAGCAATAAGTCAAATGGACAAGGAAACAAAGAGGCAAAGAAACAAGAAAGCAAATAACAATAAGTGGAAAAAGCTATGGACTGTTGAGCATTGACAATTCATTATTGACAATTCACCATTTACAAACATGTACCAAAAAAAACCAGAGATAGGGAAAGGCGTTGACTGGCTTATGGTGTGGCTGTTTGCCATACTGGTGATGATTGGGCTGCTTTGTATTTTTTCGGTAGAGTACAAAAGCAGCGACAACCTGGTGCAGACATTCCTGGGGTTTAA
>CAYRRL010000101.1:0-8493 GCA_964426665.1 uncultured Ferruginibacter sp.
GGAGAGTGGAATTGAAACTGCATTATAATTAAGCAGAAGATATAAACCCTTTGAAGATTGTAAAATGCGCCACCGTTTTTTGTGGCGCATTTTTTTATTAGTGATTCGCTCTCATATCTACTACGTTCAGGCCAAAAAAAAGGTTACAGCTTCCGCTATAACCCTTTTATACCCTCTCCCGATAGCTATCGGGATAAAAAAACTTAAATATCGGTTGCTTCGCCGTAAGCAACTGCTGTTGCTTCTTTCACAGCCTCACTCATTGTTGGGTGAGGGTGAACGGCAGTTAATATTTCGTGTGCTGTAGTTTCCAGTTTACGGGCTGTAACCACTTCTGCAATCATTTCTGTTACGTTCATGCCAATCATATGGCAGCCGAGAAACTCGCCGTACTTGGCATCAAACACTACTTTTACAAAACCTTCTGTGGCACCTGCAGCGCTTGCCTTTCCGCTCGCCACAAATGGGAATTTGCCAACTTTCACTTCATAACCGGCATCTTTAGCCGCTTTTTCTGTATAGCCAACAGAAGCAATTTCTGGCGTGCAGTAAGTACAGCCGGGAATGTTGTTGTAGTCAATAGCATCCGGGTGGTGGCCAGCTAAATGCTCAGCAGCATTAATACCTTCCCTTGATGCCACGTGTGCCAATGCCTGGCCAGGAGTGCAATCCCCAATGGCATAAATACCCGGCACATTTGTTTGCTGGTGTGCATTCACAATTATTTTTCCTTTGTCAGTTTTAATGCCCAGGGCTTCCAAACCAATATTTTCAATATTGGCAACTACGCCCACAGCGCTTAATAAAATATCAGCTTCAAGTGTTACTTCGCCGGTTGGCGTTTTTACTTTTGCTTTCACGCCTGCGCCGGTTGTATCCACGCTGGTTACTTCGCTGTTGGTCATTATGTAAATGCCATGCTTCTTGAATTGTTTTTACAATTCTTTGCTGATATCATCATCTTCCACAGGAACTACTTTTGGCATAAATTCAACTATAGTAACTTTTGTGCCGAGGCTATTGTAGAAGTACGCAAACTCACTGCCGATAGCGCCGCTGCCGCACACAATCATGCTCTTTGGCTGGCTTGGCAATACCATGGCTTCACGGTAGCCAATTATTTTTTTGCCG
This sequence comes from uncultured Ferruginibacter sp., assembly GCA_964426665.1. Lineage (GTDB taxonomy): Bacteria > Bacteroidota > Bacteroidia > Chitinophagales > Chitinophagaceae > Ferruginibacter. Next base: position 1,132 of record CAYRRL010000101.1, read on the forward strand.
TCAATCGGCATGCTTGGCAATTGCCTTGCCCGGCCGCCTGTTGCGATAACAATATTTTTTGCTTCTTCCGTTTTTTTGCTTCCGTCTGCTGCAGTTATTTCCAGTTTGCCCGGCGCAATTAACTTGCCCGTGCCCATTATCACGTCAATCTTATTTTTCTTCATCAAAAAAGTAACGCCTTTGCTCATTTTATCAGCAACGCCACGGCTGCGTTTTACCACGCCTACAAAGTCAGCGCTTGGGTTTTGCAGGTTGATGCCGTAGTCTGCAGCATGTTTTGCGTATTCATACACCTGTGCGCTTTTAAGCAAAGCCTTGGTTGGGATACAGCCCCAGTTGAGGCAAATGCCGCCCAGGCTTTCTTTTTCTACAATCGCCACTTTTTTGCCAAGCTGGCTTGCCCTGATAGCAGCAGGGTAACCGCCCGGGCCGCTTCCTAAAACAATTACATCGTATGCCATAAACTATTTTAGATTTTTGATTTAAGATTTAATATTGATGGCTGCGAAGGTACTTGAAAGGGAGTAAAAACCAAACAAGGAAATTGGCTGTTGAAACCGGGCTTACTAAATACTGTTGATTTTTGCACAATGCGTTTTTGCCAGGGCTGTATTGCTGGGGAATTGTTTACTTTACAATGCCGTTTTCAAATAAACAATTATGAAAAGCATGCTTATCAATGCGCATAAAAAACAATTGGCAATGTTATTGTTATTGGCAGCGTTATTAGTTTGCAGCCAAAATGTTGCTGCACAGGATGGGAAAAATTATTTGCGGATTGCAAGGATTGTGGTTGATTCAACAAAGCTGGAGGCATACAAAACAGCTTTGAAAGAAGGCATGGCAGCAGCAGTGAAGCTTGAGCCGGGAGTAATTTCGTTGCATGCAGTGTTTGACAAAAAGAAACCAACTAATATAACAGTGTTTGAAAACTATGCCAGCATGGAAGCATACAATTTGCATATTCAAACACCGCATTTTAAAAAATACAAAGCTGCTGTGGCAGGTATGGTGCGGTCTTTGGAACTGGTAGATGTTGATACGATTGCGGAAGAAACGAAGAAGAAGCTTTAGAAATATTTTATCCATTCCTCAAACAATTACAATGAAAACATTTTTTGCCGTCATTATTAGTTTATCGCTTTGCAGTGCCGCCCATGCACAAAAAATACCTGCCTGGAAAATTACCGATGTAATAAATTACTACAGCCAGAAAAACGACTCGATATATGTAATCAATTTTTTCGCCACCTGGTGCCGCCCCTGCATTGCAGAGATGCCGCACCTGCAAAGCATCACAAAAAAATACGCTGACAAAAAAGTAAAACTGATGCTGGTAAGCCTTGATTTCGCCACTTTCTACCCAGGCAAAATAATGTCATTTGCGAAAAGGAAAAGGATAAAAGCCGATATAGCCTGGCTTGACGAAACTGATGCAGACTATTTCTGCAGTGCTGTTGATAAAAGATGGAGCGGCTCTATCCCGGCAACCATCATTGTAAATGCCGCCACAGGCTACAAAGAGTTTTACGAGCAGCAGTTTATGTAAAGGGAGTTTGAGGAAGCGTTAAAGAAAGCTTTTGACAAGTAGGCAGGTTTTCAAGTGGGCAAGAAAGCAAAATGGCAAATTCCGAAAAAAGTCAAACTGCAAATAAAAAATCATACAAATCATCCCGGTTTCTTTTTGGAATAAATAATGATTCAACCTTCATTAAAAATTTCTAATCAATAAAACCTTATAACAAAACATCCGAAGTTTTTGAAACTTCGGATGTTTGCATACGCCATTCACAATTAACCATTGGCGATTCACGGCTTTCTTTTTATCCCACAGCCCACACTCTTCGTTTCGCTCATGCTTACTGCTTTGCCTTCCTCTGTTTCGTCAATTGCAATTTGCAAATGCTTTCTTGTAACATTGCTTTCATCAGAAGGATTGTTGTCTATAGCTCCGTGGTAAACCAATTTCAAATCCTTGTCAAACAAAAAACATTCTGGCGTACGGTTAGCGCCAAATGCATTTGCTATTTCGCTGTTGTTATCAAGCAAATAATTCCATGAATAGCCTTGCTCTTTAGCATACTCCTTCATTTCGGCGTAACTGTCCACGCCGTCACGGTAGGCTTCATTGCTGTTTAATACAGCCACGCCAAAACCCTTGCTTTGTGCATACGCTGCGATTGCTTTAGTGCGCAGCTGGTTCTTTATCACAAAAGGGCATGTGTTGCAACTAAACATTACCAGCAGGCCATTTTTTCCCTTTGTATCCTTCAATTCAACTTCTTTCCCCGAAATATCTTTTAATTTTTTATCCGCCATTGGCATAGGGCTGCCGATGGGCAAGGAATCAAACATTGTAAATGAAAGCAAAGCGGCGAGCGGCAATGCGGCAATTAATACCTTTTTCATGCGATAAAAATTAGGAAGTAAAGTTAAAACCAGGAACAGGCTTATTCAAGCCGCCTATGTAATTTTTGCTTCAGACGCCTGCGCTTCTTCCTCTGCTTTCCGGTTTTCGGCTATTGCCCTTAATGATTTGATGCTTACGTTCAATTCAAAGCCAATAAGCAATACAAGCGAATTAATATACACCAGCGCCATCAGCATAATGATGGTGCCGATGGAGCCGTACAGTGCATTGTACCTTCCGAAATTGCTTACAAAAAATGAAAAGCCCAAAGTGGCAAGGATAGTAAGGGAAGTAGCCAGGATGGTGCCGGGGCTTACCATTCGCCAGCGCTTTTGCACGGCAGGCGCATATTTGTAAATAAAAGCAATAGAGTAGAAGATAAGGCTGATGATAAACACCCACCTGATATAGAAAACCACTTCCCTGAAAGTGGCGCTTTTGATGCCTATCCATTTTAGCACAGCCGATTGCGTAATGAGCAGGATGAGATATGCCAGCACTAATAAAAATATCAATGCGGTCAGCCGTAGCGCCACAATCCTGTTGTGGAAGCCTTTTCTTTTAGCAAAGCCAATATAGTTTTTATTAAACGACCGCATAAGGCCCATCATGGCATTGGATGCAAAAAACAATGCCAGCACCAAACCAAAAGACAATAGCCCAATCCTTGAATTGTCAATAAAAGAATCGACAAAGCTGATCAGGTTTTTGTTGTGCACGCTGTCGGTTATGATATCTTTTATCAACGCATGCATTTCCCTTTTAAGGGCTGCCTTTTTTATCAGTGGCAGGCTGGGTATAAGCGTAAACAAAAACAGAAATGCCGGCGGTATGGCCATGATAAAGTTGTATGCAATAGCAGATGCCCTTTCTGTAAGCCCAACGGTTTTCACTTGTTTATAAAAGAAATTGAGCACATCGTACAAAGGCACACCCTCAAAGCCCGGCAATACCAGTTTCTTGCTTTTCCTGATGAGGAAGGCAATGGGCGGCGTTGTGATAATGATGCGTTCTATTTTTAACAAGGATTATGGTGATTTTTTAGATAATGATTTCCCGATAGCTATGGTAATTGATACGATTAGTAATACTTGTCACGATTGCCTCTTTACATTTTGCGTTCCGGGTATTTTGCTTACTTGTTCCTTTAATGCATTGCCATTTTGTTATTCCCTTCCTTCAGCTTTTCTTCGCATTAAACTATCAAGTGCCTGTTGGTATGCTTTTGCATAACGCAGGTGTTCTTCGTATGTGGCGGCAAAGTTAGAGTAACCATCAAACTCTGGCTTAGCCACAAAATATAAATAGTTTGTGGCTGGCGCATTCAACACTGCATCAATTGTTTTTTCTGTTGCAGTGCATATTGGCCCCGGAGGCAAGCCTTTGTTCATATAGGTATTGTAAGGCGATTGCACAAACAGATGTTTTTCGTAAATACGGCGCAAATCAAAATCCTTTAAAGCAAATTTTATTGTCGGGTCAGCACCCAATTTCATGCCTGTGTTTAAGCGGTTGAGATAAACGCTGGCTATTTTGCCTTTGTCTTCTTCTTTGTTTGTTTCTTCTTCCACAATACTGGCAAGGGTGTACACCTGTGCTTCGGTAAGGCCAAGCCCGGCTGCTTTTTGCTTTCTTTCTTCTGTCCAGAATTTTTTCCGGGCATCATTCAGCGTATTAAAAATTTTATTGAAAGATGAAGTCCATAATATTTCATAACGGGCAGGCATTACTATGCTCATCGCTGTGTTGGTGTCAAGCCCATATTGCGCCAGCGAATCGTTCGAGTTCAAAAAGCTGGCAATATAAATTGAGTCACACTCAAAATTTTCCCGGATTTTTTTTATCAAGTCCTCCCTTGTGCGGAGCTTGCCCATTAACAGCGGCACAGGCGTTTGGCTGCCCGATTTCAGAAGTTTTATTAAAGAATAAATGCTTGTGCCTTTTTCTATTACGTACCTGCCGGGCCTGATATTTTTATCATAGCCCATCAATTGCGACAAGCGCCTGAAAGTGCGGTAGTTTTTTATAAAGCCGCCACGCTCTAATTGCGAAGGGAGCTTGTAAAAACTGGTGCCTGTATTTATGTAAAGGATTTTCTTGTCCTGTTCAAATTCAGTATTTGCGCCGAAAACTGTGTATGCAATAAAAACGGCACCTGCGGCAATGCCCAGTAATATCAAACGGAAAACTATTTTCTTGTAAGCCATGCAATGGTTAATGAATAAAATGCAATGTAAACAAAAACCCCCTGAAGAATCAGGGGGTTTTTTCTTTAACCCTTAAAACAACCAACATGAATGATGTTGATTCCTATACCTGCAAGTTACGGCCTTATGTTTTAATTGGTTTTATTTTTTTTAGTTTTTTTTATGAAAGTGCAATCTCCAGCACCTGTTGCATGGTTTTTACATAATGGAACTTGATTCCTTTAATGAATGCCGGGTTTATTTCTAATACGTCTTTTTCATTTTGCCAGCACATAATTATTTCTTTAAGCCCGGCCCTTTTAGCAGCCAGCACTTTTTCTTTTATGCCGCCCACCGGCAATACCTGCCCACGCAATGTTATTTCGCCTGTCATCGCTAAATATGGCCTTATCCGCTTGTTGGTAAAAGCGCTTGTCAATGCCGTCATCATAGTAATGCCTGCGCTTGGGCCATCTTTGGGCACAGCGCCTTCCGGTATATGTATGTGCACATTTTTTTTGCTGAACACATCGCTGTCTATATCATATTTTTTTGCATTTGCCTGCAGCCAGGTAAAGGCAGTGGTAGCGCTCTCTTTCATTACGTTGCCCAGGTTGCCTGTCATTTTTAGTTCGCCTTTGCCATCGCTTAGCGTTGTTTCAATAAATAAAATATCGCCGCCAACATATGTCCATGCAAGGCCAACCGCCACGCCGGGCATATTGGCCACTTTGTACATGTCGTTGTTAAACCTTGGCTTGCCCAGTATTTTTTCCAAATCAGGCAGCGTAAGCGATGGTTTTACTTTGCCTTTAGTAGCATATTGTTTTGCCAGGTTACGCATTATGCCGGCCAATTGCCTGTCAAGGTCCCGTACGCCGCTTTCCCTTGTGTAGTCTTCTATTAATTTTTCCAAAACCTTATCGGCAATTTTCACATTCACATTTTTCAGGCCATGTGCTTCCTGCTGCTTTGGCAGCAAATGCCTTTTTGCTATTTCAATTTTTTCTTCCACGGCATAGCCGCTCAGGTCAATTATCTCCAGGCGGTCTCTCAATGCAGGCTGGATATTATTGATATTATTTGCCGTGGCTATAAACAATACTTTGCTTAAATCATATTCCAGCTCAAGGTAGTTGTCGTAAAAAGTATTGTTCTGTTCCGGGTCAAGCACTTCCAGCAAAGCAGATGAGGGGTCGCCGCGGTGGTCAGCTCCAATTTTGTCAATCTCATCCAGTATCATTACAGGGTTGCTGCTTTTTATTTTTCTTATTGATTGTATGATGCGGCCTGGCATAGCGCCGATGTATGTTTTGCGGTGGCCACGTATTTCGCTTTCATCATGCAAGCCGCCAAGGCTTACCCTTACATATTTTCTTGCCACGGCATTTGCAATGCTTTTGCCAAGGCTTGTTTTGCCAATGCCAGGCGGGCCCACAAAGCAAAGTATCGGGCTTTTCATGTCGCCTTTCAGTTTCAGCACAGCCAGGTATTCAAGTATGCGTTCTTTTATTTTGTCCATGCTGTAATGGTCATGGTCAAGTATCTTCTTTGCTTTCTTTAAATCATAAGAATCTTCTGTGTAGTCAAGCCATGGCAAATCAAGCATCAAATCAAGGTGGTTGTACACTACAGAATAATCAGGCGTGCTGGGGTGCATCCTTTCAAGTTTCTCAATTCCTTTCTTGAACATTTCCCTGGCAGCATCTGTCCATTTTTTTGTTTCTGCTTTTTTCAGCATGTCTTTTACTTCTGCCACATTATCGCCGCCCAGTTCTTCCTTTATGGCTTTCATCTGCTGCTGCAAAAAATATTCTTTCTGCTGCTTGTCAAGCTCTGCCCTTGTTTTGTTGGTTACTTTGTTTTTCAGCTCAGTGTATTGCAGTTCTGTATGCAGCAGGTTAAGCAGCAATTCTGCCCTTGCCTTTATGCTGTTGGTTACCAGCAGGCGCTGCTTGTCTTTTATATCGCTGCTAAGGTTGCTGCTTACAAAATGTATAAGAAACGCCGGGTTTTCAATATTCTTTAAAATAATGCCTGCCTCGCTTGGCAGGTTGGGGGAAAGGCTGATGATTTGCGACGCAAGGTCTTTAATGCTGCCTGTCATGGCATCAAAGTCTTTGTCGTTTTTTATTGCTTCTTCATCCAGCAATTTTACTTTGGCTTTAAAATAAGGGTCCTCTGTTGTTATCTCGTCAATTTTAAAACGCTTTTTGCCCTGAATGATAATAGTAGTGCCGCCATCGGGCATTTTTATGAGTTTGGCAATTTTTGCAACGGTGCCAATTTCCTCTAAATCGCTTACTGACGGTTCTTCTATTGTACTGTCTTTTTGCGCTATCACGCCTATCAATTTGTCACCCTTGTAAACGTCATGTACGGCTTTTATGCTTTTGTCACGCCCTACAGTGATGGGCAAAACCACGCCGGGGAACAGCACTGTATTACGCAGCGGCAGTATGGGCAATTGCTCTGAAATGCTGGCCAGCCCTTCGTCTTCGGTGCCATCTTCATTAATGGGGATGATCGGCATAAACTCCATGTCTTCTTCTGCGCCCTGCAATATGTATTGGTTGTTGTTCATAATTTTAAGATAAAGCCAAAATGGCAAAACTAACAGTTACTGTTTGATTTTTAGTGTGAGGATGTATATTGGCAACATTAATGCCGGATAAAATTGAAAATTGGCAATAGATAATTCAAAGCTGCATCCGGCAACTCATTTCATAAACTTATTTTTGCCCACATGGATATTGCCTGCAACGA
>CAYRRL010000102.1:0-8492 GCA_964426665.1 uncultured Ferruginibacter sp.
TTTTTTTCCGTTGCTATTGCTGAGGGGCAATTTTACACCAAGAGTAAAGGCTGCTTTCCAGTTGTGCTGCAATTCCAGGTTTTTTATACCGGTAATAAAAATATCCCCCGGGCCAACAACTGAACCAAGGTTGCCGGAAGCATAATTGGCAGTAAACTTTGTTTGAAAAGCCCATCCACCATAAAAGCCATGTTCATACTCAATTGCAGGAGTAAAAACATATACGGATTCATCGCCAATCCCATTAGCAAGCAAAATGCTTAATTTGTTTTTATTGACTTCCTGGCCAGCCCTATAATTTTTCATGCCGCCAATGCTACAAAAGCCTGCATCGCTGCAACCCTGAGAGAAAAGATAGCCAACATTAACCAGGGTAAACCCTATTGCAAAAAATGCCTTTTTCATAAGCATGAAGTTTTAAATGAGTGTACAGTTTTGCCTTTAATACGCTGCTTTTAATAAAGCCTTACAATTTATTTCTATTTTTTATAGCTGGGCGTATTGCTGTGCATCTTAAAATTTGATAACAGCATTGCCTTACCTTTACGCTAAAAATAATTGCAGGCACGCCTGAAGAACGAAGCAATGGTGGCCTGGGTTGGTTGCCAAAAATAATATTATTCGTTACGAGGCAAGTTCAACAAATCGCCATGTCAGAAACATCAGAAAATTTTATAGCCAAAAGCACCATCAAAGCAGCGGACTTAGAACACCGGCGCAAGATAAATTTCAACATCAGCCAGTACAATGCAAAAGTACCGGAGGGAAAAGAACAATTCGCCAACGTGAACTTGGCAAGGGAGAAAGCAAAGAATATAAAATGGAAAGCGATTGAAACACTCGATAAACAATTAGAAACATTTGAGCAGCAGTTTACCAAACGTGGCGGCAAAGTAATTTGGGCAGAAGATGCAGCGCAGGCAATAGAAGCAATATTGCAAATATGCAAACAGGCAAATTGCAAAACATTGGTGAAGAGCAAGAGTATGGTAACGGAGGAAACCCACCTGAATGCAGAATTAGAGAAGAATGGGATTGAAAGCATTGAAACAGATTTAGGCGAATACATACAGCAATTAGATGGCGAGCCGCCATACCATATTGTAACACCTGCCATGCACAAAAGCAAGGAAGATGTTGCCAAACTGTTTGCAAATAAATTAGGCACACTGCCAAACCTTACGCCTCAGCAACTCACATTGGTTGCAAGGGATATTTTGAGAAAAAAATATACGGCTGCTGAAGTCGGCGTTACCGGTGCCAATTTTATCATCAGCGATATTGGCGCAATAGCGGTAACAGAAAACGAAGGCAATGCAAGGCTGAGTTGTGCATTCCCTAAAGTACATATTGCAATTGTGGGGATTGAAAAAGTAATTCCATCTATTACCGACCTAGGTTTATTCTGGCCATTGCTGGCAACCTACGGCACAGGGCAAAAGATGACCGTATATAACAGTATCATCACCGGGCCAAAGCAGCCAAATGAAAATGATGGCCCGGAAGAAATGTATGTTGTTTTGTTAGATAACGGCAGAACAAATATTTTGCAAAGCCCGGTTCAAAGGGAAAGCTTGTACTGTATCCGCTGCGGTGCTTGTTTAAATGTTTGCCCTGTATATAAAAATATTGGCGGCCATGCTTATGGCGCTACTTACAGCGGGCCAATCGGCAGCGTGATAACACCCAACCTTAAAGGTGTGGAAGAGTTTAAGCACCTTAGCTATGCTTCTTCTTTATGCGGCGCCTGTACGCAGGTATGCGCTGTAAAAATAAACCTGCATGAATTATTGCTCGACAACAGGAAGCAATCTGTGGAGCAAGGTGCCAATACATTTTCAGAAAAGATGGGATGGAAACTATGGAAGATGGCAAGCCTGCGCCGTGGAATGATGAACCTTGGCGGCGGCCCTGTAAAGAACAAAGTTGCCAATAGTATTTTTAAAGGCTGGGCGCAAAACAGGAGCAATATAGATTTCAGCAATAAAACATTTAATGAGATGTGGAAGGAGCGGTATAAATGATGAAGATTTTTTATCGCAGATTAGTTTATGATTGATCCCGGTAGCTGTCGGGATGATTTGCATGATTGTTGGCTTCCTGGAATCCTGCAATCTTTCTAAATAAAAATCCCCAACTGAATATCAATTGGGGATTTTTATTTGATATAACGTATGGATTAATTCCTGTCTCTCCTGTTATTTTTTTTGCGGAATATCTTGCGGCTTTCCTGGCGCTGGTCCTGGCGTATTTCCTGCCTTTCTGCCGGCGTTACCACGCCATCAGCCTTTGCTTCCCTTTTTTCTTCACGTATTTCTTTTTGGCCATGCCTTAAGTTTACTGCTTCTGCCCTTGTAAGCTCGCCGCTTTTTACGCCCTGCTTAATGCGTTTGTGCTGCCTTATTTGTTTGCCTGCCTGTGCATCGGCATTGCTGATTGCAAGAGCCATGATGATTGCTGAAAATAAAATCTTTGTTTTCATAATTCTAAATTTAAAGTCGTTTTGAAATTTGGTTTAATAATTTTTACCGGCTGTTTACATAGACTGTGGCAATACAACGAAGTTTAAAGAAGGTATATTTTTATTGTATTTGTGAAAAAAGCGTGGGTTGTATACTAAAGCTCCTGCGGTGGTATGTGCAAAGCCCGTGCAAGAAAATAGCTTTGCGGTGCGTTTCGGTTCCGTAGCCTTTGTTCCTGTCCCAGCCGTAGTGGGGAAACTCCCTGTGCAATTGCTGCATGTATTCGTCACGGTGTGTCTTGGCAAGTATGCTTGCGGCAGCAATAGCGGTGTATTTGCCATCGCCTTTTACTATGCACTCGTGCCTTACTGTTTTGTATGGCTTAAAACGGTTGCCGTCTATTAATAACAATTCTGGCTGCACGGCAAGCTTGTCCAGGCATCGGTGCATGGCAGCATAAGAAGCCTGCAGTATATTTATTTTGTCAATCTCCCTGTTGCCGACAGCCGTTACGGCAAAAGCGATGCTTTCTTTTTCAATAATGGGCCGCAGCAAATCCCTTTGTTGCTCTGATAGTTTTTTGCTGTCGTTCAGTAATGGGTGATGAAAGTCTTTTGGCAAAATAACTGCTGCTGCATACACAGGCCCGGCATAGCAGCCACGGCCAGCTTCGTCAAGCCCGGCTTCAACAAGGTTGGTATCAAAAAAAGGGGAAAGCATTTTTTGTTGAACAAATATCTGCAAAATGGGCTTAAAAAAACGCTTGGTAGTTTTTACAGCCCTTGCTTCACTAATTTTGCCACTGCAATGAATGAGATAAATGAACAGCACAACAGGCAGGTAGCCAACTGGCTGCTGCTGGGCGTAGGCATGATTGTAATACAGGTATTGCTTGGCGGCATTACAAGGCTTACCGAATCTGGCCTTTCCATTACAGAGTGGAAACCTATCACTGGTATTTTGCCGCCATTGAATGATGCATCTTGGCAGGCTGAGTTTGACAAATACAAAACCACTGGCCAGTTTAAATATGTGCACCAGAGTTTTTCATTAAGCAATTTTAAATTTATTTTTTTCTGGGAATGGTTTCACCGGGCCTGGGCAAGGCTGATGGGGATGGTTTTCCTGATTGGCTTTATTTATTTTCTGGCAAAAGGGAAATTCAAAAAGCAAATGGTAATGCCAATGGCAATATTATTTATTCTTGGTGTTTTACAGGGCGCCATTGGATGGATAATGGTAAAAAGCGGGCTTGTGCCTGAGAAATATTTTGTGGGGCATGTGGAGCTAACCACGCATTTTATTGCAGCGTTGGGATTGTTGTGCTACACATTATGGTTTGCATTGATGCTGACAATAAAACCACAACAAACCATACAAAATACGCCACTTAAAAGTTTGCTCAATATTATTCTGGCGGTGTTTATTACCCAGCTAATCTACGGCGGTTTCATGGCAGGCATCAAAGCTGCCATAGTTGCGCCCACCTGGCCTGATATGAATGGCAAAATGATACCAAACGGCTTGTCCGAAATGCAGCCAGCTATCAAAAACATTGTTTACAACCCCATTGCCATTCAGTTTATCCACCGCTGCATTGCTTATGTGCTTTTTTTGCTGGCTTCTTATTGGTTTATCAGGTCAAAAGCAATAAAAGGCAACAGCTTATTCAACAATTTAAGAATTGGTTTTGCATTGCTGATATTGATGCAGGTAGCAATTGGCATATTAACAGTGTTGAATGCCACTTATGCCAACCGCCTTGTATGGCTTGGCGTAAGCCACCAGTTTATTGCCATGGTAGTGTTGATGGCGCTTACCTGTTTGTTGTTTATCGTGAAGAAGGCACCCGTGCCAAAATAATATTAAAAAGCCCGCTACACTAATGCCCTGTTGTTTTTCGTTGTACATTTATTGAACGATTAACATGCGCCGCTGGTTCAACGACATATACTATTCTTTCCCTGTGCAACTGTTTATTTTGCATTTCCGCAAATACCAGGTGCTGCTTATTTTTTGGCTTATGCTGGGCAGCATTATCGACAGTGAGTTAATGAAGGGTTTTGGGGCCGATGCCCTTTTTTTTGTGCCTGAATACATGGGCAATGTAAATGCACTCAGCGCCGGATTGGTTGGCGTGGCAATGGGCGTGTTTTTTATGAGCTGGAACATTACAACATTTATCCTGCACACAAAACGGTTTAAATTTTTAGCAGCAGCTTCAAAGCCATTTTTAAAATACTGCATCAACAATGCTATGCTGCCTGCCTTGTTCCTGCTGTTTTATTTGTTCCGCTCCTTTCAGTTTAACCTTAACAAAGAGCTGATGACGGTTGGCGAGCATATAATGATGGTTGGCGGCTTTACGCTGGGCTTTATATTGTCGCTTTCATTTTCATTTGCTTTTTTCTTCAGTGCCGACAGGCGGATATTGAAATCAATGGCGCCGGTAATTGCGAACAGGGAGCATTTCAGGAGCAACTACAACCCCCACGACAACCCACAACAAGACAGCTTTGGGATGAAAGTGGGCTATTACCTGAGCGTAAGGCTAAGCGTACGAAAAGCAAGGAATGTGTCGCACTACAGCGAAAATTTTTTAGACGTTATTTTCAAGCGGCACCATTTTGCTGCTATCAAAGGCATTTTATTCGCATTTATATTTCTCATCGTCGCTGGTTTTTTTCTTGATGTGAAATTCTTTCAGGCGCCTGCCGCTGTCAGCATTACTATTTTTTGTGCATTGATGGTGTCTGTAATTGGGGCGCTCACTTATTTTTTGCAAAGCTGGAGCGTATTGTTTGTGATTGTGCTGTTTATTGTACTGAATGCTTTGTATAAAAATGAAATTTTTGACCCACGCAATAAAGCTTATGGCGTAAACTACAATAACAAAAAAGAAAGCCCGGCTTATAACAAAGAAACATTGCAGCAGCTATGCAGGCCGGCAATAATTGAAGCCGACAAAGCCAATATGGCAACAGTGCTGGAAAACTGGAAAAAGAAACAGGCTTCTGCAAAACCGGTGATAGTATTTATTAATGTAAGCGGCGGCGGTTTAAGGAGCGCTGGCTTTGTAATGAATATGCTGCAACAATTGGATAGTGCCACCAATGGGCAGCTTATGAGGCAAACATTCCTTATTACAGGTGCCAGTGGCGGCATGTTGTCTGCTTCTTACTTCCGGGAATTGTACCTTAAGAAGTTGAAAGGCCAGAAAATAAACCTGCAAAACCCGAAATACCTTTCTGACATAACACAGGATTTATTAAACCCTGTTTTCTCTTCTTTGGTAAGCCGTGATATGTTTTCTCCGGCGCAAAAATTTTCTGTTGGCCCGTATCGTTATATTAAAGACCGTGGCTACGCTTTTGAGGAAAAGCTGAATGAAAACACAGGCGGCATTTTGAATAAACAATTAAATGATTATGCAGCAGATGAAAAAGCAGCCAATATCCCGCTCATGATTTTTAGCTCGGTGATAACAAGGGACGGCCGCAAAATGATGGCCTGCAACCAGCCGCTTAGTTTTATGATGAAGCCTGCTGCTTTTGAAAAAGACACCACTGCCAGCCCTGATGCTGTTGACTTTGCGGCATTGTTTAAAAAGCAAGACCCAGCCAACATACGTTTGCTTACTGCATTGCGGATGAATGCAACATTCCCTTATGTGCTGCCCAATGTGTGGCTGCCCAGCGAACCGGTTATTGAAACAATGGACGCAGGCGTGCGTGACAATTTCGGGCAGGAAACAGCGCTTCGGTTTATTGATAATTTTAAAGAATGGCTGGAGAAAAATACAAGCGGCGTTGTTGTTTTGCAAATAAGGGACAGGCTTAAAGACAACTGGCAGTACCCTTTGGAAACCGGCTCTGTTACAGATGTGCTGGTAAAACCGGCCACCATGCTGCAACACAACTGGTACAAGCTTCAGGATTATTTTCAAAACGACCAGTACAGTTATTTAAAAGACGACAGCAGCTTTGCCATGCGGCGCCTCACTTTTATGTATGTGCCGTTCAGCGAAGACAGCAGGGCTTCGTTAAGTTTTCATTTAACAGCGGCAGAGAAAAAAGATGTGCTGGCATCGTTTAAAACAGAGTATAACCAGGGCACATTGAAAGAATTATTACAGGCACTTAAAGAGCAATAAATAAATTAGGGGCCTGGCCGCCCTGAAGCATACCCAGCCCCGGCGGCAAAGCTTAAAATATTTTATCCTGCTGGTCAAATGCTTCTTTAATAGCAAGTTCATCAAACACCTGCTCCTTGTTTTCAATAGCATCCCTCAGCACATCGTTGATAGTAACCACCCCTTTAAAATCATTGTCGAAAAATACCACCAGGTAGCGTGTCTTGTGGCTGTTCAGCAGGTGCATGCAATCTTCCACTGTTGTTTTTAAGCTCACAATTGGCAGCGATGTGCTCATCACTTCTTCAATAGTGGATGTATCACTGTGCAGGCCTTTTAAAATTACATTGCGGCTGTAGTCCCTTTCTGAAAAAATGCCGCAGAAAGTATCGCCGTCCATTACTACAAGGTAACTAAGGTTTACCGAATTCATTAACTGCAACCCCTCAATCACTTTTGCAGATGGCGATATGGTGTTAAATACCGGCGGCTTGTTTTGGAGTATGTTTGCTACAGTTCTCATTATATTTTTTTTTGTGCTGTAAAATTATTGCGGCTAAGTTAAACACTTAATGATTTGTATCAGCAGGCGGGCTGTTAAAGATTAGGTTTGTAACGCTATCGTTGTTCATCTCTTCACCGGCTGTATCAACTTAAATGCCTGCGGTATTACCTGTATCGAAAACTTTCTTGTAGTTTCTGCCGGGTCGCCGTCAATATGCAGGGGCGCATTGTCAAGATTGTTGATAAGCAGCCTTGGTGTTTGAAAATACAACACATCCCGGTGCTTTACAGTTAGCTCGCTGTATTCTTCCACATACCCTTTGCGCAATTGCCTCAATACAGACCATAGCAGCCTGAACTTGCTCATCCTTTTTACCACCACCACATCCAACAGGCCATCGTCAAGGCTTGCCAATGGCGCAATGGTAAAGTTATTTCCAAACTGGTTGCTGTTGGCAATACTTATAAAATACGCTTCAGTATTAAATGACTTCCCCTGGTTTACAATATCGAACGAATAAGGCTCCGCAGCAAAAAAATTGCCGATGCATTGTTTTACATACGTCATCAGCCCACGGGTATTTTGTTTGGCAAAATCATGCGCCACCTGTGCATCAAAGCCCAGCCCGCAGAGCATGCAGCTAAAAGTTTGGTTAATGAAAAAAGAATCAATGTATTTGGCCTTGCCATTAAAAACAATATCCAGTGCTTTAGATGTGTTCCTCGGGATTTTTGCAGCCAGCGCCAGCCCGTTGCCGGAGCCTAAAGGGATGATGCCAATGTTTACCGGCTCGTCAATCAAACTTCCAGCCACCTGGCTCACCGTGCCATCGCCGCCGCAGATAACAATGTCTGTGATATTTTCCTCTTCAATTTTTTGTTTCAGGAAAAAATAATCGCCTTGTGCATTGGTATGCAGTATTTCAAAAGGGATGTTTTGCTCTTTTGTTTTTTTCTCGATGAGTTTTATAACCTCTGCTTTCCCCTTGGTGCCGGAAACAGGATTGATGAAGTATAAAATTTTTCTTGCCACAGGTTTCAGCGTTTAAGGGGTAAAAAGGTGAATGTTTAAGCTTTGTGCAATAATACTTATTTTTTTGAGTGGTTATAACAGATGTGTATTATTTGGCAGTGGAACACATTAAGAAAGCAAAAGAATATTTTGGTTTTGGATATTTACATTGTAAACCTACCATCTCAACAACGCACTCGCCCAGGTAAACCCACTCCCAAACCCCAAACCCCCAAACCCCAAACCCCAAAACCCCAAACCCCAAACCCCAAAACCCAAACCCAAAAAAAAAAAAATTTTTTTATTTTTTTTAAAAATTTTTTAAAAAAATTAAAAATTAGCAGAAATAAAAAAAAAAAATAAAATTTTTGTAAAAAAAATA
>CAYRRL010000103.1:0-8466 GCA_964426665.1 uncultured Ferruginibacter sp.
GACAACATTGCGGCAGTGCTGGAGATGACACAGCTGAGCAAGCAGGAACAAAAAGACAAAATGGCGTCGCGGCTGGAAGAGTTCCGACTGCAAAAAGTAAGGAAGAATCACGGCGATACGTTGAGCGGCGGCGAAAGGCGCAGGACAGAAATTGCAAGGGCGCTGGCTGTTGACCCCAAATTTATTTTATTAGATGAGCCTTTTGCCGGCGTGGACCCAATCGCCGTGGAAGATATCCAATCAATAGTGGCAAGGCTAAAATATAAAAATATCGGCATCCTTATTACAGACCATAATGTGAATGAAACGCTCTCTATCTGCGACAGGGCTTATTTGTTGATTGACGGGAAAATATTTGAGCATGGCACTGCAGAAGAATTGGCGGCTAATGAACAGGTGAGAAGGTTGTATTTAGGAAGGAATTTTGAATTGAAGCGGAAGGATTATTTGCATGAGGAAGCAAGGGGCGTTGAAAATATTCAGGCAGACGATACAAGCTTTGATAATTATCCTTTGGAAAATACATAAACCCCCTCCCAAAAAACAAAACCCTATCTTCGCCGCCCACGCCATAAGTGACACGGCAGGTTGTGAGCCGCATGGCATATATAATTTCCCACGCTGATTCAGAAAATACAACGTCTTTCCAGCCTTATAAAAATTAAAACCATTCAATGGCATTTGACAAATTAGGATTAATAGAACCTGTCCTTAAAGCATTATCTGACGAAGGCTACACCACGCCTACACCCATCCAGCAGCAATCCATCCCATTAGTATTAGAAAAAAGAGACTTGCTTGGCTGTGCACAAACGGGCACCGGCAAAACGGCCGCCTTCGCTATCCCCATCTTACAATTATTGTATAATGAAAAACACCAGGAAACTGGCCGCAAACAAATAAAAGTTTTGATACTCACGCCAACAAGGGAACTGGCCATACAAATTGATGAAAGCTTTGCAGCGTATGGAAGATATACAGGGCTTACGCATGCTGTGATATTTGGCGGCGTGCCGCAGGTGCCGCAGGTAAACCAACTAAGGCATGGCATTGATATTTTAACTGCTACACCGGGAAGGCTATTGGACTTAATGAGCCAGGGTTTTATCGGTTTGCAGCATTTAAAAATATTTGTGCTGGATGAGGCCGACCGCATGCTGGATATGGGCTTTATCCACGATGTAAAAAGAGTCATCATTAAACTGCCTGCAAAAAGGCAAACGCTTTTTTTCAGCGCTACCATGCCGCCTGAAATACAAAAGCTGGCTGATATGCTGCTGACAAAACCAGCTAAAGTGGAAGTAACGCCCGTGTCTTCAACAGTTGATAAAATTGACCAGGGCTTGTTTTATGTTGACAAAGCAAGCAAGCCGCAATTGTTATTGTACCTTTTAAAAAGCCCGGCTATTGTAACGGCGTTGGTGTTTACAAGAACAAAACATGGCGCAGACAAAGTAGTAAAGATTTTGCACAAAGCCGGCATAACAGCAGCAGCCATCCATGGCAATAAATCGCAAAACGCCAGGCAGCATGCACTTACCAATTTTAAAGGCGGCAACATAAGGGTGCTGGTAGCAACTGATATTGCTGCAAGGGGAATTGATATTGACGACCTGACCCATGTATTCAATTATGATTTGCCCGATGTGCCGGAAACGTATGTGCACCGCATAGGCCGTACTGGCAGGGCTGGCAATGCAGGCGTGGCTATTGCATTTTGTGATGAAAATGAAAAAGAAGAATTGAGGGCAATCCAAAAACTCATCAACAAGGTTATACCTGTTGCAGAGAACCATCCTTTTCCTGCTGGAACAGCGCCGGTGCCTGCACCATCAACACAAGAGCAAAGGCGGCCGCAGAAAAGAGCTAATAACAGCCAGCCAGCCGGCAGGCCGCCACGAAGAAATTTCAGGGACAGGAATGACAGAAGGGATAGAAGAGGTTAGGCAGAATTGATATGTTTGAAAAAGCATTTAGTAATTTTACAATACAAAATATTCTTCATGCCATTCCTCTCAATCACCACCATACAAACCAATCTTATTTGGGAAGACAAGCAGGCAAACCTTGCTATGCTGGAAGAGAAAATAAATTCCATTGAAGAAAGGACAGAGATTGTGGTGCTGCCTGAAATGTTCAGCACCGGCTTTACCATGCGGCCGCAGTTGTTTGCAGAAGCAGACAATTGCGATACAATTGAGTGGATGAAAAAAATCGCCGCAGACAAAAGAATTATTCTCACAGGAAGTATCATTATAAAAGAAGAAGATAAATTTTACAACCGCCTTATATGGATGCTGCCTAACGGCGAGTATGGTTTTTACAATAAGCGCCATTTATTTGCTTATGCAGGGGAACATCAACATTATGCTTCAGGCAATAAAAGATTGATTGCGTCTGTAAAAGGATGGAAAATTAATTTGCAGGTTTGTTATGATTTGCGTTTCCCTGTGTGGGCAAGGCAAGCTCCCTCGGAACATTCAACGCCTGAATATGATGTGCTTATTTATGTGGCCAACTGGCCCGAGAGAAGAAGCCATGCATGGAAAACCCTATTGTGTGCAAGGGCGATTGAAAACCAATGCTATGTTGTTGGCGTAAACAGGGTTGGCATTGACGGCAATAAAATTAACCACAGCGGCAATAGCTTAATTATTGACCCTTTAGGCGAAGTGCAGTACCACAAAGCAGATGAAGAAGATGTTTTCACCATTGCATTGGAAAGGGAAAGATTAGAAGAAGTGAGAACGAAATTCCCTTTCTGGAAAGATGGCGATAGTTTTACAATTAATAAATAACGGGCTTTGCGATTCTTTTCGGCTTTTCTCTCTGTGGCCTTTGCGGTTAAAAATTGAAACCGCAAAGTGCGCCAAGTATTTCGCAAAGAACACAAAGAGGCTTTTACAGGTTAAGTTTATTTTAAAAGTAAATAGAGGCTATTGTTTTAGATCGTTTGCTATCATCTCCTTCACCACCATCATTTTTTTGTCTTCATTTTTTTTCAAAGCTTCCAGCGATGGGCCAATGTAAATATCCGGCACCACGCCACGCCCATCTTTCGGCACATGGTTATACTGTACTATGCGGAAGAAAGGCAGGCGCACTTTTAATTTCGTAACAGGCAATGTAATGTCCGGAATCATGATACCGTTGTTGCCATGCCAGCCGCCGCCGGCCTCTTCGCCAACAATAGTAACATTTGATTGCCCTTTTACTGCATTGCAAAATAAGGTAGAAGCGGAAAAAGTTGGGCCGTTTATCAGCACATACAGCTTGCCATCGAAATGGTTCTTTTTTCTTGGCTTAAACTCATGTCTTTCCCAATAACCAAAATGATACAGCCCGTCTTTTCTCTTTTTGCTTAAAAAAACCAATCCTGTGTTGCTCCAGAAAGCGCTTTTGATTTTTCCGGTATAAGGCGCAAAGTTCTTTGAGATGGAATAAGCCGAATCTGCCACTTTAAAAGGCTTGTTGCTGATATAACTTGTAAGCAAAGAGGACATCGTGATGTCGCCGCCGCCATTGCTGCGCAAATCAAGTATCACATTTTTTATTTGCTGCTTGTTTATTGCCCGGAAGCAATGCTTAAAAAAACTTCTAAGCTTTCTGCCGCCGCCGTTGCTGAAAGTATTAAGTGTTATTGTTGCTGTATTGTTGCTGCTGTCAATCAGGATGCTCCTTGCGTTTTCAATCCTTGCTTTTCGAAGCTTTCTTTTTGAGGTTGATGGTTTAGGTGTTTCCTTTTGTGAACTGTCTTTTTGCGGTGCCCACATTGGCACTGTTACTTTCTTTTCATTGCCTGCACTGTCTATATACCCTACTTTATAGTTTTTATACAGCCCAAAAACATTTCGGTGGAAATAGGGAAAGTTGCTGCTGATACGCAGGTAGTTTACGTTTTCTGCATAGCCGTCTGTTGGCAGGTATTGAAATATTTTATTGGCAATTTGATTGGGCGAAAGGTTATTGATGGAAGTGATAATAGTGCCTGGCTTAATAACAGAATCTGTTTTCCAGTTGAGGTTGGCTGTAACAGCCATTGTATCTCCCCACACTTTTACATACAGCGGGAAAGAGGGGATAGCCCTGTTGCGCAGGTATTTGCCCCAGTTATTGCTCATGGCAAAGGAGGTATGGCCGCAATGGATTTTTTGTGTAAGTGGCGCTAAAATATTCCAGCCGAACTGCAGTTCCGTCATACTATCAGGTATTGCAGCATAAAGGCTGTCGAAATAAAAATCCATGCTGTCTTTAGTTGTGTACCAATAAAGCGATGGGTGTTTTTCTTCTAAAATATTGCGGAGCAAACTGTAATCGCTTTGCAGTTCTTTTTTAGAAAACTTTTTGTCGGGGTTGTAGCTTTTAAAACTGGAAGCACAACTGCCCAGCAGCACAGCAATAAAAATAGATGAAAAAAATGTTTTAAGGTTCATTATTTAATCAGCTTTTCATGTGGTTCCAGCCCTGTGCCACCAATTCGTGTTTGTTTCCGCCTTTGGTTATAATGTGCTTGCCTTCGTCCGGTGTTGCCATATAACCCACAACGCTTATTTGATCATTCAATTTTATTTTCTCATAATCATTTTGCGAAACAGTAAACAGTAATTCATAATCTTCGCCGCCACTTAATGCGCAAGCTGTTGGGTCTAATTCTAATTTATAGGCAAACTGCCTTGCATCTTCATAAACCGGTATTTTCTCCTCATACAGCACACAACCCAAATTGCTTTGCTTGCATATATGCAGTATTTCGCTGCTTAGCCCATCGCTTATATCAATCATTGATGTTGGCGTTACCTGCTGCTCTGCCAAAAACTCAATGATGTCTTTTCTTGCTTCCGGTTTTAATAACCGGCCAACAATATAGTTTTGCCCTTCCAAATCTGGCTGGCTGCCGGTTTCAGCATAAATCTTTTTTTCCCTTTCTAAAATTGTCAACCCTAAAAAAGCGCCACCCAAAAAACCACTCACACAAATTAAATCGCCTTTGTTGGCAGTGCTGCGTTTTACATATTTATCTGGTGCAACTTCTCCAATAGCAGTAATTGAAATAATTAACCCTTTCTGGGATGAAGCAGTGTCGCCGCCAATTAAATCCACGCCATACTTTTCACAAGCGGCATACACGCCTTCATAAAATTCATCCAGCGCTTCTACGCTAAACCGGTTGCTGAACGCAATGCTCAATGTAATTTGTGTTGGCGTTGCATTCATGGCATACACATCGCTCAGGTTTACAATTACGCTTTTATAACCCAAATGCTTTAGCGGTGTGTACATCAAATCAAAATGAATCCCTTCCACCAGCATATCTGTTGTAACAACAGTTTGTTTGCCAAAATGGTCAAGCACTGCTGCATCATCGCCAATGCTTACAATAGTTGAAGCATTTTTTGTTTCGTTGTTCTTTGTTAGGTGTTCTATCAGCCCAAACTCTCCAAGGCTTGCTATTTCAGTTCTTTCGCTCATTATTTATAATTTGTTCTTTTATATGCTTTTTCCATTAACTATTGCCAACAACTCATCATGTATCAAACCATTTGTTGCCAATATGTGTGGCTGGTAAACGGAATATTCTTCCCCTTTAAAACCAGTTACTTTCCCGCCAGCTTCTTCCACTATTAAAAACCCGGCAGCACTGTCCCAGGGGCTTAGCTTGTGTTCGTAAAACCCATCAAACCTTCCTGCTGCCAACCAGCATAAATCCAGTGCTGCACTTCCAAGCCTTCTTACAGGCACCCCTTTTCTTATCAATTTTTCAAACACTTGCAATGGGCCGTTTGGCGTATCAAGGTATGTATAAGGGAAGCCAGTAACCAGGCAGCTGTTAACCACTTTATCTTTTTTGCTTACAGAAATTTTCTTGTCGTTAAGCAAAGCGCCAAAGCCTTTTTCTGCAAAATAAAATTCATTCATCAAAGGGTTATACACAGCACCCATCACTATTTTCCCTTCATGCTCCAGGCCAATACTAACAGCACAAATAGGAATACCGTTTGCAAAATTGATAGTGCCGTCAATCGGGTCAATAATCCATTTGTATTCACTGTCCATTCTTATTTCGCCTGCTTCTTCGCTTAAAATAAAATGGCCGGGGAAATCTGCTTTTATTACTTCAAAAATGGCTTTCTCTGCCGCATGGTCGGCTTCGGTAACGGGGTTGTTGATGCCGTCCTTATTTGTGATTTTAAAATTGCCATTGAAAAACCGCTTCAGTTCTTTCGCCCCGGCTTCTGTAGCTTTTAATAAGGTATTTTTTAGCATGGCGCAAAGGTAACAAGTGATAATTGATATTGGATAGTTGATAATTTATAATTGGCTTAATTATCTTTAGTTCACAATCATTCGCATGAGTTCAAAAATTCACAGAAAAAAATTCCTGGCGCTTTCTTTACTGGCACCTTTAAGCCTTGCGGCAAGGCGGCTGGAATTTTTAGAAGGCAATTCTTTAAAAAGCAATGACAATGTTATTTACTACAAACCCGGCGATGCAGCATACGAAACACTGCGAAAAGGCTTTAATAAACGCATTGATAAAAAACCTTCCGTAATTGCATTATGCAAAAACACAAACGGCGTTGCCGAGGCGGTACAATATGCTGCAAAAAACAATTTGCCCATTGCTGTAAAAAGCGGCGGGCATTGCATGGAAGGTTTTTCAGCAAACAATGGCGGCATGGTAATTAACATGAGCGCCATGAAAAACATAGAATGGCTGGACAGCAATACGGTTAAGCTAAACCCCGGTTGCAAACTGTCAGAAATTTATGATGCCTTGTTGCCAAAGAAAAAAATAATACCCGGCGGCTCTTGCGCTGGTGTGGGCATTGGCGGTTTGGTACTGGGTGGCGGTTATGGTTTAATGGCAAGAAAATTTGGTTTGACTTGCGATAGTTTGCAATCAATAACAATGGTGGATGGAACAGGGAAAATTGTGAGCGCTGCCGGCAATGATGAATTGCTGTGGGCATGCAAAGGCGGCAACAATGGCAACTTTGGCGTGGTAACAGAATTAACTTTTAAAGCTCACCCTGCGCCGTCTTTTATGCAAAGCCACCGTTTCAGGGCATATAAAGTAAATGCAGAAAGGGCTAAAGCAGTTTTACAAAAATGGTTTGAACTCACAGCGGCATTGCCTGTGGAATGTTTCAGCGCTTATGTGCTGAATGGAAAAACATTGTACATCCTCCTGACAAATGTGGGCAAGCAAACTGCAGCTGTAAAAAATGCAATTGCAGGATTGTCTGCTGTTACCGATAAAACAACAGCCAACACACCGCAGCCTTTGGCAAAAGCATTAAAAGTATATTATGGCAGGAGCAACCCGATGTATTTTAAAAATGCTTCCGCAGGTTTGTATAAAAATTTTGATGAGATAAATGCTTTTGTTGACAAAGCGCTTGATGTTGTGGTGTCAACGCCCGGAATGATTTACCAGGTGAATACATTGGGTGGCAATATTCAAAATACGGAGTTTGAAAAGCTGTCTTCATTCCCCCATCGTTTGTATTCCTATTTTTCAGAATTGCAGGCATATTGGGAAACGCCTTCGCAACAAAAAAGATTGCTGGAAAGGTTTGAGCTGGTGCAGCGGGTATTTACCAGCAATGGCATTAAAGCACAATACCGCAACTACCCTGATATAAATTTTTCTAACTGGCCGGAGTCGTATTATGGCAGCAATTATAAAAGGCTGCAGGCAATAAAACAACGGTACGATCCGGATAATTTGTTTCGATATGAGCAGAGTATTAAAAAGGATTAAGCATATTTGCTATTGAGTAAAAATTTTTACACTGCAACTTTCCATCATCATAGTAAACTACAACGTAAAATATTTTTTAGAGCAATGCCTGTTCAGTGTGCTGAAAGCCTGTGCCGGTATTGAAGCGGAGATTTTTGTGGTTGACAATCATTCAACCGACGGCAGTAAAGAGTTTTTCACTACCCGTTTTCCGCAGGTGCGCTTTATATGGAAAAATGAAAATGCAGGTTTTGCCAAAGCCAATAACGAAGCATTGAAAATGGCAACAGGCGAAAAGATATTATTCCTTAATCCCGATACCATCCTGCCGGAAGATTGTTTGCAGGAGTGTTTGCATTTTTATGATCAGCAAAAAAAAACCGGCGCATTGGGTGTAACAATGATCGATGGCAGCGGCAATTTTTTACCGGAGAGTAAAAGAGGTTTTCCCTCTGCATTTGCTTCTTTTTGCAAAATGAGCGGATTAACTGCATTGTTTCCTTCTTCCCGGATTTTTGCGTCTTACTATCTTGGTCATCTGCCGGAAGATGAAAGCAATGAGGTGGATGTTATTTCGGGTGCTTTTATGATGATCGATAAAAAAGTGCTCGATACTACTGGCAGTTTTGATGAGGATTATTTTATGTATGCAGAAGATATTGACCTCAGTTACCGCATACAAAAAGCCGGCTTCCATAATTTTTATTTTGCAGGAACAGCCA
>CAYRRL010000104.1:0-1001 GCA_964426665.1 uncultured Ferruginibacter sp.
GTACAGCGGGCTGCCGGTTATATCATCCAATGCTTCATGCCTGCCTGAAGTTGGTGGGGATGCAGCATTATATTTTTCACCGCATGATATTGATGCGCTTTCTCAGCATATGGCTGATATAGCTTTTAGTGAAAGCCTGCGGAATGAAATGAAAGCAAAAGGTTTTAAACAAGCATCATTGTTTACGGCGGAGCAACATGCAAAGGATGTGATGGCTGTTTACGAATCAGCGCTTACAAAATAGTAAAGCCAATACCTAACTGGATGCTTTGGTTTTTCCAGTTGTCCTGGTTATTTATGTCGTTAATGTTATTTAAACCAATAGCATAGCGCCCATACAACCGGATGCTTGATATTTTTAATTGCACGCCTCCAAGCAGGCTAAAGTCGCCCCCTTTAAATGCATTGGTTACATTTTTTACAATGCCTTCGC
The DNA here is from genome assembly GCA_964426665.1 of uncultured Ferruginibacter sp. Taxonomy (GTDB): domain Bacteria; phylum Bacteroidota; class Bacteroidia; order Chitinophagales; family Chitinophagaceae; genus Ferruginibacter. The sequence goes on from CAYRRL010000104.1 coordinate 434, forward strand.
TCTGGCTCATTAATAAACCAAACTGAGGGCCAAACTGAAAAGCTATGCCTTTTGAAAAATTGTAATTAAATAGAATGGGGATGCTTAAATAATTCAACCTTATTTTAGAAATCCTGCCTGCATCAATTTGATAGAGCGTGCTGAATTTATCAGATGTATCAGCGCTTACCTGGTTGAATACGAGCTCAGGCTGGATGCTCCACTTTTTACCGGCCTTAATATCGGCATATATACCGGCACAATAGCCATAGGTGAACTGGTCTTTAAAACTCTGCCCCTGCAATTTATTGATATTGGTCCCTACCTTAACGCCTATACCAAAACCCTGGCCATCAGCAAAAGAAAAAAAGAACAAAGCAAGCACGGATGATAAAAGAATTGATTTCATAAAATATTTTTTGATGGATAAACCAATCAATATGCCAATGATTTTTTAAAAGTAATAATCTTTTGTTAAGTGGGGTTTTAAAAACTGTAACCAACAGATAAAGTAAATGTTTGGGTAAACCTTTTTTCATCCGTTTTGGGCAGGTAATAGTCAAGGTATACTTGAGGCAATATGGTAAAC
>CAYRRL010000104.1:1011-8404 GCA_964426665.1 uncultured Ferruginibacter sp.
ATAATTAAAGTCTAAACTGGCGGCCACAGACTGAGGCTGAAAATTATTTTTGTCGCCCCGCCCACGCAAGCGTTTTCTGAATTTGGGATGGTTCCGCAGAAAGTTTTGCCCAACTGTATGTGAAATGCTTTGCGTGGAATCGGAAGAAAAATTCAACATTACTGTTGGCGTAAACCCTAATCCATCTTCATTGCTAAGAATATTTTGCCAGTTGAAATCGTGCCCGGCAGAAGCAGTGAGCGAAAACGATTTTACCTGGTAAGTGCCTGTGTCAATATAAGTATTGCCAGTTGCCTGTATGGTAAATTTATTTATCTCGGAATATTTGCCGGATGAATAACCAACTGACAGCCCGGGCTGCAACCAGGGCTTTGCATAATTCACATAAGCATATACATCATTTTGTACCGGCGAGGAATAAGAAGAATATTTATCGCTGATAAAGTATCTTGAGTACGAAACCCCTAAAGCCAAGTTGCTGTTGGCCACAAAATCATAAGCAGGCGTTATGGAATATTGTGTAGCGCCAAAGCTTTTGCCCTGCTGGTTTATAAGTGTAGCGCCTGCCGAAATACTGAAGCCGCTTTTATGAAAATATCCCAGCGATGGGTTGTACACCAGCGAGGAAGTACTTTCCTGTCTTGCATTCAATGTATTGTTGTGCAAACTAAAAATACGGTTGCTTATTCCTGCAGAAACCAAACCATAGCTTGTTGAGGTACCTGCTGAATCCAGCAGGCCCATAAGGTTTTGAAGCACCTCAGCAGAATCGAAAGCAGGTGTATCGTTCACTGTTGTATCCTGTGCATTTGCAGTAAAGCAAACAGGTGCAAAACAAAATATGCAGAGCAAAATTTTTTTCATGGTGGCTATCAAATTGACAGACTGCTTTATGCTGGCCAGGTTTAATTTTTTGCCAAAAGTAAATGTATGCGGCCTAAATATTTTTGCCGGCAGTTAAAAATTATTTGCGTTTACCCCTTGCATTAATACCCGTTTATTTGTCCATAAAGCAAATTAAAAGTGAAACTGAAGGCGAAATACCTTACATTTGCGCCGATTTTTTATTATTCACTGGTATTGCATGAGGTGCACCAGGCTGTTGAACGGGACATATTCAGATTCTCCCTCTTTATTTTCAATTGAGCATAACAACAGGCAACCGCATTTCATGTAAACACAAAAAATTTTGTACATGAATGCATTTGAGGCCCTTGGCCTGAACGAACAACTATTACAATCCATCACCGCCTTAGGTTTTGAAACCCCCACGCCGATACAGGAACAGGCAATCCCCGTATTGCTTTCGGGCACTACAGATTTTGTGGGGCTGGCACAAACAGGAACCGGCAAAACGGCTGCTTTTGGCCTGCCATTGCTGCAATTAATCGAAAAAGCAGAACGCCACCCGCAGGCACTGGTAGTTTGCCCTACAAGGGAACTATGCCTGCAGATTACAAGCGACCTTGCTGAATTTTCAAAACACAGCAAAGGCATTTTTACGGAAGCTGTTTATGGCGGCGCTTCTATCACTATGCAGATAAGGAACCTGAGAAAGGGCGTACACATTGTAGTGGCAACACCCGGCAGGCTTATTGATTTGATAGAAAGAAAAGCCATTGACCTGCAGAAAGTAAAATATGTGGTGCTGGATGAAGCTGATGAAATGCTGAACATGGGTTTCCGTGACGATATTGATTTTGTATTGAAGAATACCATAAACCGTGAAAGCATCTGGCTGTTCAGTGCCACTATGCCACCTGAAGTAAGGGCCATTTCAAGAAATTATATGGATAGCCCAAAAGAAGTAACGGTTGGCAAAAAGAACAGCGGCAATGTAAATATCGACCACCAGTTTATTACTGTGGCTGCCCATCACCGCTATGAAACTTTAAAACGCTATATAGATTTCAATCCCGGTATGTACGGCATCATCTTTACCCGTACCAAAGCAGATGCACAGGATATTGCAGAAAAATTAGTAAAGGAAGGCTATGAAATAGAAGCGCTGCATGGCGACCTTACGCAGCAGCAGCGTGACAAAGTGATGGGCCGTTTCCGCTCAAAGCATTTGCAACTGTTAATTGCAACCGATGTGGCTGCAAGAGGTATTGATGTGGATGGCATTACCCATGTAATTAATTACGAATTGCCAGATGATATGGAAGTGTATACACACAGGAGCGGCCGTACTGCCCGTGCCGGCAAAAGTGGTATTTGCATTTCTATTTGCCATAGCAGGGAAGTATTCAAGATCCGTTCGCTTGAACGCATGGTGAATGCAAAGTTTAATAAAATGGATGCGCCAAGCGGAAAGGAAGTTTGCCGAAAACAGTTTTTTCATTTTATGGACAAACTGATGGAGGCCGACGTATCCCATGGCGATTATGAAACGTATATGCCAGACCTTATGAAAAAGTTTGAATATATAAGCAAAGAAGAAGTATTGCAAAGAGTAGCTGCATTGGAATTCAACCATTTTTTAAAATATTATGAAAATGCTGAAGACCTCAATTCAAATAACAAAAGGGACTTTAACCAGCGCAATGATTTCAACAACAACCGTGATGGCAGCAGAAGGGAAAGAACCAATTTCAACCAAAGGGACAATGGCTATACCCGTTTGTTCATCAACCTTGGCACTAAGGATGGTTTTTACAAAGCCAGTTTCCTGCAATTTATTTTAGATGAAAGCAATTTGAGCAAAGAAGTACTCGGCAGGATTGATATGAAGGAAATGAACAGTTGGGTGGAAATAGACCGGAGTGCTGCTGGCAAAATGATAAAAAGCATGGATGGCAAAAGGTATAATGGCCGAACGGTAAGAATGAATGAAGCCGACGGTGGCTATAGAAAACCATCAGATGAAGGGAAAAACAGGCAAAGAACAAGGAAGATGGTATAGGCTATTTATTAAATTATATAAAACAGGGCACCGGTTTCGGTGCCCTGTTTTTATTTCCAGAATTGCATAAAATTTTCTATTAAACGGAATTATCGCCTCTTTAAAAATCGTTCATCTTGCAATGCAGCAACTTTTTTAAATCATTTATCGGGCTGCCCACAATCAAAGCAAAATAAAAAAAACAGGTTGTAAACAATTAATTTACAGCGCTTTATGATTTCTTTTTTGGCACTTTTTTATCCCTCCGGTATTTTTTCCGCCCTTTTTGCAGAACCCATTTATAGCGTGCCGGCTTTTTGGCTTGCCTTTGGATTTTCCTTCAGTGCTATCCGTACCAGCTTTTAAGAGCTGAACAGGGTAAACAAAAAAGTAATCAACCCCTTTCAATATGAAAATGGATTTTACAAAACACAGGTACCAAAAAGCAGCCGCTGCCGTGCTGTTTCTCCTGGCAGGCTGCTTCAATGCTGATGCACAATTCAGGAGTTATTCCAAGGTATATTCAGACAATATCAAAGGAAGCGCTCTGCTTTTTGGCAATACGCTTACGCACATTGTGCGAAACAATGGCTCTGCAGATACTGCCAAAATGAACGACAACAGGGCTAACGGCAACAGCACTTACGGAAATGATAATTCGAACATCCGCTATGTGGATGTGGATGGCAGCACTGGCGACGGCGCAGGCACCCGGAATTCATCCACAGCCGATTTGTCTTTGCCTTCAGGCACAAACACTATTAAGCTGGCAAGGCTTTATTGGGGAGCCCGTGTAAAGAAAAGCGACTTTGATATTACACTTGACACTTTCCGCCGCATCAAGCTGCGTTATGGCACTGCCGGCGCTTACACTGAATACACAGCTGCACAGCTTGACAAAAACACAACCGGCACAGGCAACAACGCTGTAAGCCAGTACCAGGCATATGTTGACATTACTCCTTTCATACAATCACACGGCTCGGGTACTTATTCTGCAGGCAATGTGGCTGCTTCTGTAGGCTCAGTTAGCAGTGGCGGCAACTACGCAGGCTGGTGCATAGTAGTGGTATATGAAAACGCAGAAGTGCCTTACAACAGCGTAAGGGTATATGATGGTTTCCAGCAGGTGTTTGCAAGTGGCTCGCCACTTATATCTTCCGTAACGCTCACGGGGCTTAATGTGCCATCGGGCGCATTAGACTTAAGGCATGCAAAAATGGGCGCCATGGTATGGGAAGGCGACGCCAACCTGAAACTTGATTACTTGAAAATTAACGGCACTAACTTTTATAATGGCCTCAATGGTATTGACAACCCATGGAACGGAACCATTACTGACACAGGCGCACATGTAACAACAAAGAACCCTGACTACACCAATCAAATGGGTATTGACATTGACCAGTTTTATGTAGGCACTGGCTATGGCATACAACCCGGAGACACACAAGTGCAATTAGAGTTTGGAACAGAGGCCGACCAATATTTCCCCGGGCTTTTCACTTTTGTAATTAAAACAAAAGACCCAACTGTAATACTTGATAAGTTTGTAAAGGACGCAAACTTTAACAATGTAGCTGAAGAAAACGAGGTACTTACTTATACACTTAGAGGCAAAAATATGGGCGTGGGCAATGCAAACTATTGTGTTGTGATTGATACGCTTCCTAATGCTATTACACTTGTGCCCGGCTCACTGAAAGTAAACAACTGTTCAGGTTTTACAGCAGGTACTTACTTTACGGATATTGATGGCGACGATGCAGCTGACTTTACAAATGGCAAAATAGTAACATTCCGCATTGGTACTGGCGCTACTGCCACACAAGGTGGTGTGCTTGCTCCGGGCGAAGAGTTTGAACTGGAGTTTCAGGCAACAGTAAACCCGCCATCTGATGTTGACCGCGGCCTCCCGCCTATTATTAATATGGCAAGGATTGAAGGCTACTCTGATGCCAACGAAAAATTCACTGATGACGGCACAGCTATTCTTGAACCGTTGGCAGGCCCGCTGCCTGTAACATTAAAATCTTTTACAGCAGTATTGCTCCGTAACAATTTGATAAAACTCGACTGGGCAACATTGCAGGAGATAAACTGCGACAGGTATGAAATAGAAAGAAGCTATGATGGCAAAACATTTGTAAAAACTGGAACTATTAAAGGCCATGGTTTCACCAGCCTTGATATGTACTACACATTTAATGATGACGTAACAGGTGTGGCTGCACCAATAGTTTATTATCGCTTAAGGCAGGTGGATATTGATGGCAAGAGCAGCTTCTCAAAAGTACTTTCTGTAAGGCTGAAGAAAACAGGCGAGTTCACAGTGTCGCCTAACCCTTTCAGCAGCTACGTAAATATAAATGTTGACAGCAAGATTAGTGAGGCCGCAGTATTGAAAGTGTTTACAATAGCAGGCAAAGAGGTGTTCAGCAAGAATATTAAAATGAACAAAGGCACAAATTACATCCAGGTAAATGAATTGTCAGCCTTAACGCTGGGCAACTACATTATGCAGTTGACAACCAGCGATGGCAAAATGATAAAGCAGGTAACCAAACTGTAAAGATGGTTTTGAAACAATCCATTGTTTAATTTCAATGCCCCCGGTTAACCGGGGGTATTTTTATGACTGGCTAAAAATATTTTTGACGAGGCCAACAGAATACCCACTTGCCACTTTGCTAATAAACGCCGTAAAATCTATATGCGATTGTTCATTGGCTGTATCGGAAATAGTGCGGGCAATAGTAAAGGGGATCCCACTTTCATAACAAACCTGCGCCACAGCTGCGCCTTCCATTTCAACACATAAAATGCCGGGCAAATTTTTTAGAAGTTCTTCCCTTTTGCCAGCATCAGAAATAAACTGGTCGCCGCTTGCGATATCGCCAATATATACTTTTGGCGAAACAATATTGAAAGAGAGCAAATCCTCCGCACTGATAAGAGCATATAAATTTTTATCAGCTAGCAATATTTCTGCAGCAGTTTTGGCAATAGATATTCTCTCCGGCCCGCCTTCAAAGAATGTTTTCTTTAATAATGGTATTTCGTATTGCGGAATAAAGGGCCTTGCATCCATATCATGCTGAACCAATCGCCGGCCAATTACTATATCGCCAATTTTTAAAGCTGGGTTTATAGCGCCTGCAACACCAGTGAAGACAAGTTCATCAATATTAAATTTATGAATGAGTGCAGATACAGTGGCCGCAGCCGCCACTTTGCCCCAGCCAGAAACTGCTACAACAGTTTTAATATTATTAATAGCCCCGGAATAGTAGTTTCTCCCTGCAATATTTAATACAGTTTTATCAGCAAGCAACGCAGCCACTCCATCAATCTCTTCGGGCATAGCCCCCATTATGCCGATAATTTTTTTGTGCATGAAATGATTGGCTTTATTTTTTTAATATAAAATACGCTTAACCGGCAAGTGCAAATTTGATATTGTGCTTTACGAGCAAATCAACCAATACTTGCGGGTGCACGCCAATGCCTGCATTAAAAAACTGGTTCTCCTCCACTTTTTTATTGTTGATTTCTATTGTGCCGGTAAAACCGAGAGGTATTGTTATGTTCTGTGATTGAATGGCATAAATATTCCCTTCTGTATCGCAGATAGGCCCGCCGCTTTGGCCTTTAAGCCCTGGAGATGATGTTTCTAAAAACAAAATATCCATAGCGCCGTCATTTGTTTTGCCCATAAAAACATTCCTTGTATAAATACCCTCTATTGGGAAAAAAGGCACAGGCAGCAAATTGCCCGGCAAATCAAACTGGTTGGTATTAGTATTAAAGCTTGCTTTTACTTCTATGAAGGGGAAACCAAATTTGCACAAGCTTGTACCGGGTGCAATAATAGATGGGTTTATAATTTTCGGGAAAACAGTTTGGCCCTTAGTAAAACTTTTGTCAACCCTTATAAATGCAATATCATTTTGCTGGTAAAAATAATGCTCCAGGATATCAATGCGCTGCCCTGCCAGCATGATAGCAAAATCTGTTATCCATTTGGGGTTGGGCTTAATAGCTTGTGCTAAAATTTTACGTTGGTGCTCTTTTACCTGTGTGTTGGCATTAAGCGATTCTACCTTGTGGCTGTAATGCGCCAACTCTTGCTGGTGCTGGCCAAAAGCGAAGGCAGCGCCAAAATTATGCGCTGCTGTCATCAGCCAGCCATCATCGTTTAACACTACAAAAGCGCCAAGACCGCTTTCAATTGTTTTATTGTGGTAACGCATTGCCACCACTAACGGGTGTGTAAATAATTTTGCAAGGTTGTATGCTTTGGAGAACATGATTTGATCAGATATTTTTTTAACACTGGCGCAATAGTATGCTAAGTACAAGTGTGCGGCGCAACGATGCTGCTATGAAAAACAGAAGTTAGTCACAAAAAATCAACTTAACTCAATCACCGTTATCTCAGGCAATATCCCTACCCTTCCCGGATAACCTATAAAACCAAAACCCCTGTTTACATAAAGCTTTTGCTTT
>CAYRRL010000105.1:0-8393 GCA_964426665.1 uncultured Ferruginibacter sp.
TACTTTATTTATAAATAATTAATTCAAATAAGGATTATGCTTTTTCTCGTCCCCAATAGTTGTGGGATCGCCATGCCCGCAATACACAACCGTTTCATCTGGCAGCACAAATAATTTTTCCCTGATGCTTTTTATAAGTGTACCATAATTCCCCCCTGGCAAATCCGTCCTCCCAATACTTCTTTGAAACAAGACATCCCCGCCAATAACAAAGTTTTGCTTTTCGCAATAAAAACAAACATGCCCCGGCGAATGCCCCGGCGCTTCTATCACTTTTAATTCATCATCGCCCAGTTTTATTATATCGCCTTCCTTAATCAGGATAAAACCGCCCTGGTAATTATCAAAAGGCATGTTCCACATCAGCCCGCTGGCTGGCGCAAACTCCAGCACGGCCCTTTCCTTTTCATGCAAATGCAATGGCAACCCATAAGTATCATGTATAAATTTATTGCCAAACACATGGTCCAGGTGGCAATGGGTATTAAGCAGCTTTACGGGCTTTAAGCCGCTCTTGTCAATAAAAGATTGCAGCCTTTCCTTTTCTCCATCAAAGTAGCAACCCGGGTCAACAATGAGGCAACCCTTGGTTTCATTAGACAGTACGTATGTATTTTCCTGTATAGGGCTGAATACAAAACTTTTGATAGTGAACATGTAACAAATTTTTTTGGCAATAAAGGGATATTTTTACGGCTGGCGTTAATAGCCTATTTTTAATATTACAAAAGGCAAAATTAGTATGGTTAAGTTTAGCAGGCTTCTTTTTATAACTGTTCTCGGTTTTATCTGTACCGCCCCTCTTCATGCACAAGTATTGGAAAATGTAAGGTTTGGGAAGAACAGGGTTCAATACAAAAAATTCAAATGGCAATATTACCAAAGCAGGAACTTCAATACCTTTTTTAACCAAAACGGGCAGGAGCTTGCCAAGTTTGTGATGCAGGTGGCAGAAGAAGAGCTGCCGCAGATAGAAGCATTTACTGAATACAGCCTGCAAAGAAGGGCCAATATTGTGGTGTACAACGAATATGGCGATATGCAGCAAAGCAATATCGGCATTGATATTGACTGGCAAAATACCAGCGGCACCACTAAGCTGGTGAACAATAAAATGGTGGTATATTTTAATGGCGACCACCAGCACCTGCGCCGCCAGATACGCCAGGGCATAGCAAGGATTATTACCGACAACGTGCTGTTTGGCGAAGACCTTGGCGAATTTGCAGGCAACCAGGCATTGCTTGACCTGCCCGAATGGCTTACCAATGGCTATGTTGATTTTGCCGCTGAAAACTGGAACACCACATTAGACGATGAATTAAAAAGCGAAATATTAAGCGGCAAATACAACAAGTTTTACAAATTTGCTTTTGCCAACCCACGCCTAGCAGGCCATGCATTCTGGTATTTTATAGAAGAGAAATACAAAAAAGAAAATGTTACTTACTTTTTTTACCTGGCCCGCCTTTACAAAAATCTCAACAGGGCAAGTTTGCAGGTTTGCAAACTAAAGTTCAAAGATTTGCTGGCGCAGTTTATGGAATACCAGGAAGAGAAATATGAAACAGACATAAGGAAAAGAAAAGCTTACCCAAAAGGCCAGCAGATTGAAAGTTTTGATGTGAACCAGCGCCAGGATTATTACCGCATTAATGTAAACCCCAATAAGAAAAACAATACCTATGTGCTGGTAGAGTTTAAAAAAGGCATAGTAAAAGTAAAGCTGTACCAGGATTTTGATGTGTATACTTTGCTTAAGTACGGCACCCGCAGCTACCGAAACGAAGTAAACCCAGATTACCCTTTGCTGGCATGGGACCCCAAGGGCACAAGGATAACCGTTATTTATAATGAAGAAGGAAGATTGAAATTGTTTGTGTACGATTTGGTAACAACGGTAAAATACCCCAAGCTTGATTTAACAGAGCAGTTCCAGCAAATACAGGACGTGAAGTATATGCTTGACAGCCGCACGCTTTTATTAAGCGCCACCAAAAATGGCCACTCAGACATTTTTACTTTGAATTTAGAAAATGAAAAAGTGCAGCAGATAACAAATGACGTATATGCAGACCTTGACCCTTCTTATGTTTCTTTCCCGGGGAAAAATGGTATTATCTTTTCCAGTAACAGGCCTTCGGCTGATGCAAGGGGCGGCGATACCAGCATACCAAGCCACAACCGGTACAATATCTTTTTTGTAAACAACGCCAATGCAAAAGCAGAGCTAAACCAGATAACGCAGTTATCTAACCTAAAATATGGCAATGCCCGCCTGCCAATGCCTTACAACAGCAACCACTTTACTTTTGTAAGCGATGAAAATGGCATTGCGAACAGGTACGCTGGCTTTTTTACAAGCAGGGCCGAGGGGCTTGATACTATAGTAATAATAGGCGATGAACTGCTGCGCAACCCGCCGCAAAAAGAAATAGACAGCACGCTTAAAGCATGGAAGAAAAAAGAAGTTGACTCTGTAGCAGTAGTAGCTATTTCGCAAGACTCGGCTTATACTTTCCCGCTGAGCAATTACGAAAGCAGCCTTGCCGAAACAAGGGTGGCAGGCGATAACCAACAGGTAAGCGAAGTAACAAGGCAGAGCGATGAAAAGGTTTTGTACAAATTGAAGATTGATGAAAACACCCTTCGCCGCAGGAATATAACGGCTGTGCCTACCACCTACATGAAAAGGGTGATAATGAATGACAAGGTGGAAAAAGAAACCGGCGATAAATACGACAAGCCGATGCCGGCAGACAGCGCAAAAAAAGAGAATGATTTATTCCAGAATATTTTTGAAGATGAGAAAAAAGACAGCAGCGGCAGCAGGCTCGGCGAAGTAACAACAACAGTGGAGGCATCTAAATACGACCCGTTGAAAAGCGCTAAACTATACCCATACAAGCCAGTAAAATTTGGCGCAGATTATGGCGGCATCAGCTTTAGCAATGCAATTTTATTTAACCGCTACCAAACTTTCACAGGCGGCAGCGGCCCTATAATGCTTGGTTCGGGCACGCCATTGAATGGGTTGATAAGGCTGGGCACATCAGAATTAATGGAAGACCAGCGGATATTTGGCGGCCTCAGGCTTTCCACCGATTTGAATGACAACGAATGGCTGTTTGGCTACGAAAATTATAAGAGAAGGTTTGACTGGGGGCTTACATATTACAGGAATAAGGAAAACTATACAGCCTCTGTTCCCAGCCTTAACCGTTTTTACCCTTTAAAAATTATTACAAACATTTATATGGCTAACATATCTTACCCATTTGACAGGTCAAAAAGGGTAAACCTCTCGTTTGGCGTAAGAAACAGCAAAGAATTGTTAGGCACATACTTCGACATGGCGCAGCCAAATAATTTTGACACGGTAACTCTTACAACCCCCAACTTGAACCGCCGTTTTGCCCTCACCCATGCTGAGTATGTTTATGACAATACATTAAACCCCACGCAAAATATCTGGAACGGCCTTCGCTATAAAATTTTCTTTGACTGGAACACCGATATAAGCAAAGACACCAATTTAACAAAGGCAGGCAAATACAATTTTAACTGGGGCTTTGATGTGCGCTACTACTACCCTATTTACAGGAACTTTATTTGGGCAGGGCGTGCCGGCGGCGACTTTAGCTGGGGCAGCCAAAAAACTGTGTACTATATGGGCGGCGCCGATGGCTGGCTGATGTTTGGCGGCAATGACAACGGCAGGTATTTCAACACCAATAACAAACCGGCGCCAGATGGCAATTACGCTTTTCAAACACTGGTGGGCAGCCTGCGTGGCTTCACTCAAAATGTAACCAGCGGTAATAATTCCCTGCTGTTCAACAGCGAGCTAAGGCTGCCTGTATGGACAACTTTTTTCAACAGGCCTATCAACAATGCATTTATAAGGAATTTTCAATTAGTGCAGTTTATTGACCTTGGCACTGCATGGAACGGGGCATACAAAGGCATACAAAGGCCAAGAAGCATTTATGGCACTGAACCGGTTCAGATAGAAAAGAAAGTTGGCGGCATTGGCCCATTTGCCGGCGGCTATGGCTTTGGCGCCAGGAGCGTGCTGCTGGGGTACTTCTTAAAGTTAGATGCTGCATGGGAAATGAATGGTATTTTCAAAGGCAAGCCTAAATGGTATTTAAGCCTTGGGCTAGATTTTTAAAAAAAATCCTATAGCAACAAAAGCTGCTCATCAGGGGCAGCTTTTTTAATGCCGTGTACTATTGCCTTCCAATAACGCAGGGATTTTTTTAGCCGCATAATACAACAAACCAAACAGGCAAGTAAGCAATAAAGTAACAGCCCATGTACGGTAATGCAAAAAAGGGCTTGTGAAACGAACTGCAATTTCCAATAACAATGAAACAGGATTGGCAACAATATCCCAACTGTTCCACCTTAAAAACCTTCCAAGGTAAACACCAAATGAACCGAGGAATAATGCTGCTGCTACCAATTTATTTACATGCCTTGCTGAAATATTCTTTCGTATAAATATTTCCACCTGGTACAATGAAATAAAAGCCATCATCAAACCCGTGATAGAAGAAGTAAATAGTAAAACTGCATCAAACCACACAGGTGCCCTGCCGCCTTCGCCTTCCAGATGGATTAAGTCGGTAATGATGTACAAAGCATTCGGGAAAAACAAAAGCCAGCAAAGCACCAACCCGTATTTTACCCATTTGTTGTAGTGCTGGCTGGCAGAAAGCGAAACAGCGATTTGAAAAGGTATCCACGCTAAAAATAAATTCCACAATAAAAAAACATAGCGCAGGTTATGTGCATATATAATACGCATAAGCAAGAGCGCTGCTACAAAAAGCAAAAAAGAGAAAACGATTTTTTCTGCCGTTGATAATTTCAGCATAACAGGTATTTTAAGAGGTGAATAATTTTTGGGATAAAAATGATGCTGCCGCCAACACAGCTCCCAACTGCACTTACCAGCACAGCGGCAGCAGCAACGTCTTTAATAATTTTTATCAGCGGATGAAAATCTTTGCTGATAAGGTCGCATGTATTTTCAATAGCAGTGTTTATTAACTCCATTGAAAGCACCAACATACAGCAGCCGGCCACAAACAGCCACTCCATAGCGCTGATTTGCAACACCGCCCCCAAGGCAACCGCCAGCGCCATTGCCAGCACATGTACCCTGAAATTCGCCTCGTTGCGAAACGCATGGCCAATGCCGCCGGCTGCATGTATGAAAGTATTTCTTCTTTTCATGGGTATGTTTAATTATTCATATTGGTTGTTTACAAAGGCATAGTTATTTTATTGGCGGATTAATTTTTGCTGCAATGAAACAACAGGCTCATGCAATATTTCAAACCATTTCCAGTTTTCTATTGGCGTGCTTCTCCTGCCACGCCTGTATGCTTTGGTAAAACTGCCCCAATGCTCCGGCACAGCCACAAAACCAAACACCACTGTAATAAACACAGGAAAAGAAATATGCCCGTTGCCCAGCATAAAACATTGCAGGCATACTTCGCCTTTGTCTGTAGTATCGTAGCCAAGCAAAATGTGTTTGATGTCGTGTTTTGCGTAGTATGGCAGCAAAGCAAGGTTGTTATCGTCCAGCATTTTTATCAATGCGTTGCCCATTGTCCCTTCCTGCATTTGCAAAAGTTGCTGCCTGTTGTAAGGGAACAACTGTGGCCTGCGTACCACTTTTAAAATGGGCAATGCAATACTGTGCGTTAAAAAAACAAGCACAGCTGAGCGGATTTTTACAAAGTTTCTATACATGGCTTTGCTGATTTGTATCAATTGCTTTTTCGTCGCCGCCCCAGTTTATCTTCCGGCTGAAGTACATAATAATTGCCAGCAACACAAACAAACCGATGCTTCCAAACATCAGCGCATTATCCTGCAATTGTATAATCACATAAATAAAGAGGTACAGCAATGAAAGGATAAATGCAAACAGCAATACAACCGGCCATTGCTTGAAAATGCTTTTAGTGTACCAGCTTATCAACAGTACGGTGGCAAGCGATGCAATTAAATATGCCCAGCTAAAAACAATGTATTCTGAAAAAGACAAGAGCAGTGTATAAAATATTACCAATGCAAAACCAATGAGTATATATTGCAATGGGTGCACACTGCGCCGGTAATAAATTTCGAGAAAGAAATAAACAAAGAATGTTAGCGCAATAATAAGCACAGCATATTTTACGCTACGCATGGTTTGCCCATAAGCATCCACCGGCTGCAGCAGGTTAATGCCAAAAGCGCTTTCATTAATAATAGAATTATTTACTGTGGTAAAATATTGTGGGTAGCTCCTGTTGTAATGAAGCACTTTCCATTCTGCTGCAAATCCCTTTTCATTAACTGTGCTTGTATCGGGCAAATATTTCCCATCGAAAGCAGGGTTTTTCCAATCGCTTTCAAAACGCACTTTTGTAGTATTGCCAAAAGGCATTACATATAAACGTTCGCTGCCCTTTAATGCAAGGCTGATATTGAAAATACTATTGCCTGCCAGCAACTCTTCGGCAGATAATTTTAATTGGTTGCTGATGCCCTGGCTTACAAAATCAACTTCAGGCAAACCCGTTTCAAAAATGCTAAGGCTATCGTTCCATTTTAGTTGCAGGTTTTCGCCAATGCCTTTAAAATCGCTGATGCCCATGCACACAAGCGCTTCGTCAAAATGCAACAATGAAATGGCAACGGGCAATTTATCTGGCTTGGCAATTTTAAACTTGCCGCTCATTGTGATACTGCTGTTATACACCGGTACCTGAAAAATGCTGCGGTGTTTTATCGTCGGCAAAATTTTGCCATTGATGTTTAAGTCTTCCGGCAACAAGCACAAATACTTTTTTACAGTAGTTACATTTTTATTTGCATCTGTTTGCTGGGTATAATATGGCACTGCCAAAAACGGCCCTGTTACCGTTTGCCTGCCAGCCCATTTGCTGCTTACTTCTGCCACCACTTCACCTCTTCTTTTTTCCCTGTCTGTTACAAGGAACATAATGAAGAATGTGGGAATAAGCAGGGCAAGTATTAAGAAACCGATAAAAACGGCTTTAATAACAAGTTTGTTTTTTTGCCAGAAACTGAGAGGCGGTTGTGTTTCCATTTTTTTATTTTTTGATTTTGTTAATTTTATAAAAGCACTTTGAGTTTCAAAGTATAAATACAAAAAAAATTACTTTGTCCCCTTTATCATTTTTTCCAATGCTTCTAAATGTGTTTTGAAAGCTTTTTCCCCGGCTTTAGTTACGGAATAAGTGGTGCTTGTTTTCCTTCCAATAAAACCTTTCTGTACCTTGATAGTACCGTTTTCTTCCAGGGCTTTAAGGTGGCTGGCCAGGTTGCCGTCGGTTATGCCCAGTAATTCTTTCAATTCGTTATAGCTTACAGATTCGTTTACCATCAGGGCGCTCATAATGCCCAGCCGCACCCTGCTGTCGAAAATTTTATTTAGATCCTTAATTACGCTCATTCTTTACAATTGAAAACTTCCACTTATCAGTCCGCTTCCCGTTCATATTTAAACCACATCCATATGCCATAAATTATATGCAGCAGGCCAAAACCTATTGCCCAAAAATAGATGCCATAGCCAACAAAGGCAAGGTTGATAATGCCCAGCAACAATTGGCAACAGCCAAGCCAGCGTACTTCACCCAATGTATATTTTCCAGCATTAATCAATGCCAGCCCATAAAATATCAAACAGCCGGGCGCTACCAAACCAAACGTGCCAAAATGCAACAACTTGAAAAGAAAAATGCCGCCTGCAACTAATGGTATGCTCACGTTGACAAAGAGCCGGAAAGCACTGGTGCCCCAAAGCGGTACGCCCTGTTTGCGGCTTTTTATCAAAGTAAAAATAAAGGCACTAATAAGAGCTGCTGCAAAAGTGCCAGCGGCAATCCAGAATATCCATGTGTTGAAAATGATACCGTAGCTGTTTGCTGCCAGTTGCTCATCAGCCAGGCTATGGTTGATGATAAAATCTTTTTTTCCAGTAACATAATCATGCGCCAGCCATGCGCCAATTAATGCACATAGGCCCGCGGAAATACCGCTGAGCCCGCTAAGGCTGATAAACCGGCTGCTGCGTTCCATCATTTGCTTGATGTGCTGCAGGTCTTGCAAACTTTGTTGTTGGTCTGACATAAAAGCACTTTGAAATACAAAGTAAATAAAGCGGTTTGATATTGCAAAAAATATTTTTTAGGTTAATTCCTAAAGAATTGCCAATAGTTTATTGCAGGCTGTTTCAATTTCTTCTTTAGTGATGGTTAATGGTGGGACTATCCGGAGGCAATTGGAAGCAAATAAAAACCAATCAGTAAACACGCCTGCTGAGCCTGCCGAAGTATCAATAAGTGCATCAATGATTTTTT
>CAYRRL010000106.1:0-8372 GCA_964426665.1 uncultured Ferruginibacter sp.
GATTATCCATCTAAGGTTACAGTTGGTTGGTTAGGTTCCTGCTGTTTCACAAAAAATAATAACTAAATAAACATGTAGAAAGCTTGCGGCGAATGTGTTTGGACGGCGGTTCGACTCCGCCCAGCTCCACAAAAACAGAGCAGCAAACTGCTGCTCTGTTTTATTTGATCACTAACATCAGATGAAAACCGTAACAAGCCGCAGGGCTACTTTTTATTGGGTTTCCATAGCCGCTATTTTATTCATCCCATTCCTTGGCAATGTGCATTTATTCGATTGGGACGAAATCAACTTTGCAGAAATAACAAGGGAAATGGTTGTGTCTGGCAAATACGGCGAGCCGCAAATCAATTTCATCCCCTTCACGGAAAAACCGCCGCTTTTCTTCTGGCTGCAGGCCATCAGCATGAAAATATTTGGCGTAAATGAATTTGCAGCACGCTTCCCCAATGCGCTGCTTGGCGTGCTGGTGTTGCCGCTGCTGTACCATACAGGGAGGAAATTAAAAGACAACCGTTTTGGGATTTTTTGGGCATTGGTTTATATGGGCACAATACTGCCCCACCTGTATTTCAAATCAGGCATAATTGACCCCTGGTTTAACTTCTTTATTTTTTCATCGCTGCATTGCCTTATTCTTTCTGCGTGGAAAAAATCAGAAAAGAAAAATAATATAGGCTTGTTGATTGCAGGCGGCGCATTTCTTGGGCTGGCTATCCTTGCCAAAGGCCCTGCTGCTTTGCTAATTATTGGCCTTGTATTTCTTGTGTATTGGCTTTCTGAAAAATTCAGGATGTTTATAACAATCCCCCAGTTATTGGTTTTTGCTCTGTCAGCAATTTTCGTAACTGCTTTATGGTTTGGCATTAATTATCTGCAAAACGGAAGCAAGTTTATTATTGATTTTACAATCCGCCAGTGGGAACTGCTTACAACAGAAGATGCAGGCCACGGCGGTTTTTTCCTCTATCATTTTGTTGTAATATTTTTTGGCTGCTTTCCCGCCACTGTTTTTTTGCTGCAGTCGTTTTTTAATAGGGAAGGCAACACAAAAACATTTGCTGATTATAAAAAATGGATGGCTATTTTGTTCTGGGTGGTGCTGATTCTCTTCACTATCGTTAAAACAAAGATTGTCCATTATTCTTCGCTTTGCTATTACCCTCTTAGTTTTTTGGCGGCGGTAAGTTTATTTAATATCTCAATGGGCAAATGGGTGATGGGAAACTGGATGAAATGGCTGCTTGTGGTTAGCGCCCTGCCGTTTATCATTGCGCCATTTGCTTTTGCCTGGTTTGGCAAGCATACTAACCAAATAAAACCATTGTTTGCACAAGACCAGTTTGCCGTGGAGAATTTGCAGGCCAATGTCCACTGGAGCGGATGGGAATTTCTGCCTGGCCTTTGGGCCATCATTGTACTGGCGCTTTTTTTTATATGGTCAAAGCAAAAGGAATTTATCAAGGCCTTTTATGTGCTTTTTGCAGGCACAGCCATTTACATGCAGATAACTTTATTCTTTTTAATCAAGCGCATAGAAGGTTATACACAGCGTGCCAATATTGAGTTTTTTCAAAGCCATGCAAATGAAGATTGCTATCTCACAACCTTCGCTTACCTGTCATATACACTGTATTTTTATGGGGAAGTGAAACCGCAGCCCAATATAAAGGCATCTTACCCTGCCTGGTTATTAGCCGGCGATATTGATAAGCCTGTTTATATTTCATGCCGCACAGAGAACAAAGGCAATTTTGAAAAGATAGTTAAAGACGCTGTTTTCTTATACAGCAGCAATGGCTTTTATTTTTATAAGCGTTTGCCTAAGTAAGCTGGCTTATATAAACCCCATTTCGCCAATCTGTATTGTAAACTTACTTTTAGCACACCCAAACCATAAATAGCGCTGCGGCTAAGGTTAATAGAAGAAGCTTCGTCAAAATATTTGGTGGGGCAGGTTATTTCGCCAATCTCAAACCCTGCATAAAATATTTGCGCCACCATCTGGTTGTCAAAAATAAAATCGTCTGAGTTTAATTCATATGGGATTGTATGCAATACCTCTTTTGAAAAAGCACGGTAGCCTGTATGGTATTCAGAGAGCTTTTGGTTAATCAATGTATTTTGAAACAATGTAAGAATACGGTTGGCTACATACTTATACCATGGCATTCCGCCCTTCAATGCGCCTTTGCCTAAAATCCTGGAGCCAAATACCACCGGGTACAACCCTTGTGCAATAATATAACTCATGCTGTGTATGAGCCTGGGGGTGTATTGGTAATCGGGGTGGAGCATGATGACAATATCAGCGCCTATTTCTTTTGCTTTGTTGTAGCAGCTTTTTTGGTTGCCGCCATAGCCTTTGTTTTTTTCATGCTGCACAATGTGTTTAATGTTTAGCCTGTTGCCGACTTCCACCGTATTATCGCTGCTGCGGTCGTCCACCAGTATCACATCATCCACAATGTCAAAGGGTATTTCACGAAAAGTTTTTTCGATAGTTTTGGCAGCATTATAAGCCGGCAATACAACAACTAATTTTTTCCCGAGTATCAAAGCATGAATATTGAGCGGCAAAAATAAGGATATATAGATTGGCGGTTTTTAATTAGCCTTCAAACATTTTAATACAGTTTGGCTTTGCCCCGTATTTATCTTTATTAAATAAAGGCCACTGGCAAAAACCGACATGTTTATTGGGTTTACATTCTTGCCTTTTTGAAAACTGACAGCAAAACGTTTTAGTGTTTCGCCTGATGCTGCTGCAATTATAATTTCACCCTTATTGTTTTGTGTGCAGTTGGTTTCCACATTCACAATATCGCTTACAGGGTTGGGGCTGATATATGCATTGCCGCCGGTAACATTCATTTTTACTATAGCAATGGGGCTGTATGATTTTGAATTATCAATGTCGATCGTCTTCAGCCGGTAATAAATAGTATTGAGGCTTTCAATTTTATTGTCGCTAAATGCATAATTGTTTTGTGATGCTGAATTACCCTTTGCCATTACAGTGCCGATAGCAGTAAAGCGGCTGCCATCTGTACTTTTTTCTATTTCAAATCTGGATACGTTTTCTTCACTGGCAGTTTGCCAATTCACATTTACCTGGCTGCCTTGTTTTGTTGCAGTAAAGCTTGTCAATTTTAAAGGCACTACGCAACTGAAAGGGCCATCGTAGTTGAATAAAACACTCGGTGTTGTGGTGATGTTGCCCGAAGCTACAAAAGCAAATGGGTTCCATTGCATGGAGCTTCCCTGCACTGTATAATATTGCCCATTAGGGTCTTGCCAATCAGATGTTCTTACGTCAATGGTATGCAGCCCCGGGCTTAGCGTAACCGTATGGTTGAAAAATACGTGTGGGTTTATGCTGTATTGGTTTATTGTCCAGGTGGTGGCATTGTCAAGCGTTACAGTTTGTATATAATCATCGCACTGCATATCAAAATTAAAATTCACCTGCACATTGGTACTGCCACAAATAAAAAACCTTCTTCTGAAAGTTGTTGCGTAGTTGGTAACATTAGAGACAGTTACACGGGGAGTATAAATTGTATTGTAAGGGAAACAACTTAATGCACCCCCTGGCACCACATAAGCATCCTGGGGCCCATTAGTTAAATCTACAGGGGGCACGGGTTGCAAACCCGGCGTTGGCGCCTGCCCAAACGAAGTGTTTTGGTAGCAAGGGGCAGTTTGCATGGCGGGTGTCATTTCTGTTACCTGCCAGGCATTGAAAGTTGAAACAGGGGTTATGTTTGTTTGTAAAGACGAGCCTATATTCAGGTTGTTTGTTTGGGCTGAAGCGTTTAATAAAAAAAACAAAAGCCCCAGGCCTGTTAGTTTTGTTTTCATTACATTAGTTTGTGAGAATTAGGAATCTATTGTTAGTTTTAATGAGTTTAACAAACTTACAAAAAAGTCAGGGGGAATTATTATAAGAGTAAAGTTTCCTTTATTGTAAGCTATTTCTTTTCTTTTTCAAAAGAATAGTAATGTGCTTTAAAGACCATTCCCGCTAATGAAGCCACAGCCACAGCAGCACCTGTATGCCCGATAGCCCTTTGCAAAATCAGCACTACAATGTATGCCATAAACACAAACAGCAGGTAGCGTTCCATATCCAGCCCGCAGCCCAATGCCATGCCTGCAAATAGGAATAATACCACAACAGCCATTATAGCTTCCATTGCCAATTGCATAACAGGCAAATTGCCATGGTTATTGATAAAAAGGAAAAATGTTTCCGGCAGCAGGATGATAAGCCAGGTAAAAGCATATGCCGCTGCAACTTTCAGCCAATGCAGTGGCAGGTTGCGGTTATTGTGTAAAAAAGTTTCATTAAAATCAACACAGTACATAACCAACGAAGCATGTGCAACAATTGATAAAGGGTAAAAAATCGCAAAGTTATCTGCATCAAAACTATCGGCATTTCTTACCAACAACATACCAAGCATAAGCAACGAAAACACTTTCACAATGGCAAAAGCTGCTTTTCTTTCATTAAGTATATACGCCAGTGTAAAAAAGTAATAACCAATTTTAACGGCAAATAATTTTTTTGCTGAAGCCGCCAGCTTTGCCATCAATGATTCTGATGTTTTATTTACTGCCGTAAAAAGCAAAGAAGCGCCCATTGCCACCATAACAATTTGCCAGGCAATAACCTGCCAGGTTGCAATCGTGTTTATTTTGTATGCAAATAATGCCAGCACACAAGCGTAGGAGAGCACAGGCATGTACAGCATAGCGCTTATGCCTGTATACAATGCCCATTGCACTAAAGAAGGCATAGCCCTCAGTTGGTATAAAAAATGCCCCTCTGCTGATTGTATAATGTTTATGCAAAAGGCAATGCACTTGATATTATAAAGCATCCACACAAGCATCACCACCAATAAAAAAAGCGGCAGGCTGATGACAGAAAGCATCAGCGATTTATGGTAGGAAACCAAATGCCCTGCATCAACAATGCCAAAGAAAAACAGGAATGCAAATAAAAACAACCCGGCATTTTGCAGGTAGAATTGCTGCACCATAGTTTTGTTTAATATGTGCCATGTTGCTTTCATTCCTTTAGTATGTTTTGGTTTTTGATAACAAAGCGGTCATTAAAACTAACGATGCTGTTGTTAAATGGCTGGTGTGATGTAATGATAAACGAAACGCCTTTTGCATGGTATGCTGAAATAGTATGTTGCAAAACATCAACAGCTTCTGCATCCAGAGCAATCAATGGCTCGTCAAGCAAAACCAGTTGGGGCTTGCCAATAAATGCAAGCACAAGCGACAGCTTCTTCATCATGCCGCTTGAATAAACAGCTGTTTTATTGCGCATGAATTTTTCTATGCCAAGCGAAGCCATCAGTTGCAATGGCAATTCATCGCCTTTTGTGCTTTTATAAAAACTTATTAATTCATTTCCTGTGAGGAAAGGCGGGTATTGCGGCTCTGCTTCTGCGTAGTTAACCGCTTTTGTATAAGCCATTCTTTGCCTGCTTAATTCAAAGCCATTTACAGCAATGGCCCCTTCAAATGGTATTAAGCCGGCTATTGATTTTATCAAGGTTGTTTTGCCGGAGCCATTTTCACCTTTTACCCAGTAAATGCCTTTTTCTAAATGGAGATTGTCAATTGAAAGAGCAACTGTGCCGCTGCCGGGGTATTTTTTTTGGAATTGCGTGATAGTAAGCATTAACCTTTCTCAAAATTTGAAATTGAAAATAAGGAACTTGCTTATACAGCAATTGCGAAATATACAAGCGGTAATCTTTAGCTTTCAAACAACTTTGCTACCCCAAATGCAGCAGCGGCTGCCATTGCCCCAATAAGCATCACACGTAAGGCGCCCATCCATGGGTTGATGCCAGTAACCCTGCTTTTGAAGAAACCAAATACAAACAGGCACAACAATGTAACGGCAACAGAAATTTTTAAAGCACCGACAGAATCGCTTATAAAAAAATATGGGCTTAATGGTATAATGCCGCCAGCAATATAGGATAGGCCAATATTCAAAGCGCTTTTGGTAGCCCGCCTGGGGTCTGGCTTTTCAAGCCCCAGTTCATACTTCATCATAAAATCAACCCAGCGGTCTTTGTCCTGTGCAATTTCTGCTGTTGCTTTTTCCTGCAGTTCAGGGCTAAGGCCTATATTGGCAAAAAACTCTTTTGTTTCTTCTATTTCTTTATGCCGCAGGTTGTCCACCTCATAATATTCCCTTTTTACTTCGCTGGCATAATGGTCCTGCTCTGTTTTGCCTGCCAGGTAGCCGCCAAGCCCCATGGCAATACTGCCTGCGCATATTTCTGCAATGCCTGCAATCACAATAATATTGCTGTTGCTAACGGCGCCGCTAAGCCCGGCAGCCAGAGCAAATGGCACCGTTAACCCATCGCTCATGCCAATAACAATATCAGTGAGCATTTCGGAGCTTTTAAGGTGCGTTTCTGTATGCTCGTGGTGCAGGTGCGTATCCATGAAAAGGCGTTTAGCAATAAAATTAATTATTTTGTCTTGATGTTATTCTCTTTCAATATCCTGTCGAATGCAGCTTCTTTTTTTGCTTTTTTCATTTCCTGGAAAAGAATGCCAATCATCCTTTGTGCATCTGCTGCGTAGGGCGATTTTGCCTCTATGTAAATGTTATACGCCTTGCAAAAATTGTCAAGCGATGTTTCCAGGTCATTCTTCTGTATAAAATAAACCCTGCCTCTCCCAAAATAGCCTTCAGGGTCTTTGGCATCACGTTTTAAAATATTTTCATAGCCTGCAAGTGCTTCATCATACTTCTTCAGCAGTTCATATACTATCGGCAGGTTTTGCATAGCTGTTTTGCCTTCAGGGTCTATAGCAAGCGATTTTCTATAAGCTTCAACTGATTTCTCAAAATTGCCAAGCCGCCTGTTGCAAATACCAACGTTGTCCCAGGCAGTTGCAAAACCTGTGTCAATCTTTACTGCCTGCTCAAAATGGGGCAGTGCTTCGCCGTATTTTTCACTCCTTAGCAAGCCAATGCCTTTCTCGTAAGCAGCAATTGCTTTTGGGTTTTTTGAATAAGTTTTGCTTTTGTAGTTGAAAGAAAGCGATGCAATAAGCGAATTGCAACTGTCCCTTGTCAGCCTTTCAATATCCCGGTAGCAGTTGGTATATTCTGGCGAGTTCTTGTCAAAGTTGAGCTCCATTTTATTGCCCGGCGATTTCATTGACCGCATCAGCTTCAAAGTAATTTGATAAGCGCTTGCCTGGTCGTCAATACATTTTGAAATTGCCTGCGCATCGTTTTTCCCGCCCGGCTTTTTTGCATTTTGTACCGAGTCAATACACAAACAGGCTGCGGCCGATACTTCTTTCAGCAGCTTTGCTGAATCAATGCTGTTTAGCTGCTGCAGTATTTCGTTTTGTTGCTGTGCAGATAGCTGCCGGTTGTCTTTTTTTTGGGCAATGCAAAAAGAAGGCAGTAAGATAAATGGGGCTGCAAGTATGGCTTTTATCATGTTGTTTTTGTAAACGGCAGTAAAGGTATTCAAATAAAACTGCCATCTTTTTAGGATGGCAATTTCATAAAGTTTTTATCCCAGTGTTTTCAAGCTCTTTTCAATTATCCCCACACATTCCATCACCTGTTCTTTAGTAATAAGCAGCGGCGGCGCAAAACGTATTTTGTCCCCATGCGTTGGCTTGGCCAGCAAACCATTTTCTTTCAATGCCAAACACAGTTCCCATGCAGCTTCGGGGTTGCTGTGTTTTATTACAATGGCATTCAACAAACCTTTGCCTCTCACAATTGATATAAATGGGGAATTAATTTTCTTCAATCCGCTTCTTAACAATTCACCCATTGCTTCTGCATTCGCCGCCATATTTTCTTCCTTCAATACTTCCAGCGCTTTAATGGCAACAGCGCAAGCCAATGGGTTGCCGCCATAAGTGCTGCCATGCTCGCCGGGTTTTATTGTCAGCATTATTTCATCATCTGCCAGCACAGCGCTCACAGGCAATATGCCGCCGCTTAATGCTTTGCCTAATATCAATACATCAGGGCGCACATTCTCATGGCCGCAGCAAAGCATCCTGCCCGTCCTTGCAAGGCCCGTTTGTATTTCATCAGCCACCATCAGCACATTGTATTCGCTGCACAGGTTGCGTATGCCGGCGTAATAACCTTCGTCCGGAACCACCACGCCGGCTTCGCCCTGTATCGGCTCAAACATAAAGGCCACAACATTTTTATTTTGGAATGCTTTTTCCAAAGCGGCCAAATCGTTGTGCGGTATAGCCACATAGCCCGGCGTAAAAGGCCCAAAATTTGTTTTGGCTGTAGGGTCGCTGCTGAATGCAACCACGCCTGTTGTGCGGCC
>CAYRRL010000107.1:0-8371 GCA_964426665.1 uncultured Ferruginibacter sp.
AAACAAACCCGGCAAGCATTAACAGGAATATCTTTTTCATAAATCAATGTGTTGTATTGAAGGAAATAAGTTATTAAGGTATTACATTTTCCTTACTATTTCTCTACTTATCTATCTTCATCTTTTTTCGGGCAATGTCTCTTACTCATTACATTATGTGTTTGCAAGGACTTTGCGCATGCCAGAGTTGGATTCTGATACTGTAAACTTCTTTTACTTACTTGGCGCAACCTGCTCTGCTCATTGCTTATTGAGAGACATTGCTTGTAATCTTATAATTTGTAGTATGGCAACAGGAAGGCATTGCCACGAATAACTGATTCTGAAATGGCATTGAATTTTTTCCCTTTAAAACGATATGCGATAATTAAAGTAGGAACAATACAAGCGCAATGCCCGGCAGTATTAGTTGCTCATAATATTCAATGCTGTAATCTGCCTGCCAATCCAAAGCATATTGGTAGTTACATCGCCTTATGGCAGCCACGCACCGCCTGCATTGGCTGCAATAACAATCATACCTGCAAACCAAAGCCTGTCTTCTTTTTTCATTTATATTTTGGAACAAAGCGATGTCATTACAATCGCTTTAGATAAATCGTCAAGCAGAGTAAACCTGTAATTAACGCCGAGGCTGCCTTATTAAGTTTCAACGGAAGTTCAAATGCAATAGCAATGTAGCCAAAGATAAAAACGGTAATTATCAATGCTGTAATCATGTCAGTTTAATATCGGCAGTAATAATTTAAAATCCGGTTCCTTAATAATATAGTCTGCAACGGAGTCAATCAAAAGGTTGCTAGAACAAAAGGATACACCAATGCCGGCTTTTCTGATACAACAAATATCATTTTCTCCATCACCAACCACCAGCGTATTTTTTAAATCCACATCGTATTTGTCGCAGATATTGATAAGAGCATTCAGCTTGCAGTAATCATGTTTGCACTGGCTTTTATCATCTAGTAAAAATAAAGAAGGAATTTTTACTTCGCCGGTAGCAACACTTTTTGAAAATTCCAATTCATTGGATATGGTAAAATCAAAACCATATTTATTTTTTAGGTGATTGGTTATGCAATCATAACTGTCGCTGATTATTCCTGTAATATACCCTTGCTCTTTTAATTGTTTCACCACTTCTTGCAAATAAGGAGTTATCTCAATTTTATCCGTCAACGCTAATAAATCACCAATATTTTTGCCTTTAAGCAACCGGGCAATTAATTTGGTACGGACAAATGGATTGTTGTTGTTGGTAACAATGTCAACCAGTTCTTTTTTAAATCCAAATTCTGCAGCAGCCGTATTAATAAAGCTGGTACGCAAAATTGTATTATCCATATCGAACATAGCAATCTTTTTCAAAGACATCAGGCTTTCACGAATGGCAAATTCCATTTGTTCCCTTATCACCTGTATATTCTCGTATGTCTCCAGGTTTTGAGCATCGATTTCTTTTGATTTCTTCATTATAGTTCTTGCCACTTCACGGCTCATTTTGCCCAATTGTTCCAATGCCTGCATCCTGTTTTCAATATTGCCAATACTCACTTCCGTAATTCTTGCACCTAAATTGTGCATGTCCATCAATATGCCAATGTCCACACCATACCCTTCTTCAAATTCGCATTTTGAAAATAAGTTTTTTTTCCCCGCAATCATGCCGCTTAAAGGCTGTTGAAAATTAGGAAAGGTTGGATTAAGGATAGACAATAATGGCTTTGCAACTAATTCAGTGACCCTGCCCGCCTGCCTGGTGAAGTATGATTTTACAAAATCTGCTTCATTTTTTAGCAGTGGCTTTGTAAGTAATTCAATAACATTTTCAGGATAAGTTATAATATCAGCATCCAAAAAAGCGATTACTTCATTTTTTGCTACCAGCACTCCATCTTTCATAGATGCACCTTTACCCAATTTAGTACTGGTGATTACAGTTGCCCCTTCTTTACGGGCTTCTTCAACAGTGTTGTCCATTGATTTGTCATCCACTACAATTACTTCTGTAACATGGGATGAGCTATTAGCAAGCCTCACAACATGCCGTATAGTTTTCGCTTCGTTTAATGCAGGAATAATTACTGTAATCATTACTGAAAGATTAGATTAATATTTTGTTGATTTAATCTGACTTTTAACCAGTTTTAATGCCAATGCCCAATCCAATACCCATAATGGGCCCCATCAAAGGCGATATGAGCATCGAACCGATAATGACCGCTGTTGAGTTTACGTTAAGCCCTAATGATGCCACAAAAATGGCAAAGATGAGTACCCATAAGTTGGTGCCCCGGAAAACAACCCCGTTATCAATGTTGCTGATAACAGTTTGCAATTCTTCTTTTTCAGCATTCAGTTTAAACTTGTCGAAAAAAGTATTCAAGCCTTATTATTTAAGTCAAAATATAATGGCCTGTAAAGATAAGTCATAATAAATGCCTGTTTTACGGAGATTGCCTATTCAATTTTAAGTAGAAATTCATTGTAATGTATCATACATAACAAAAAATAAACAACAGTCAGGCGGCTTTTATTTTCTCAATATTTTTTTGCCTGCTTGAATTAAAAGACTGTTTGCCATGTGCCATCAATTGCAGCTATTTAGCAATGTTGTCTTTGTGCCGGGGTTTTGTGCGCCTTGCAAATGTGCTGCAATGTGCGGTGGGTTGTTAGAATCTTTGCATTGAATGGCCTATCACTTAAATGGGAACAGGATGTCGCTTAGGGTTGCGTGCAACTTAAAATATACACAACTCTGGCAAACTTAATCGTTGTGCTTCCATGCAATTATGTACCAGATAATACTTGTTTGAAAAAGCTGAAGAAAGAAAAATTATTTACGGGCTGCCGGATGGAAGCGGAAAGCCCGGAGTGCAGCGAAGCGGAACGAGGACTTGAAGCGAACAGCCGGGACCAAAGTTGAAAATTGAGATATTGATGACAGCCCCGAATAATTATTTCTTACAACTTCATCATCTTCACCACCATTTCCTTCAGCAATGCGCCATCGCTTGTATTAACGCTGTTAATGCCAACGCTTTTCAAATTATATTCATGCAGCAGCAGCAATGCTTTCTCCACGCCTTCATAGCCATACAATTTCAAAGCAGCCAAGGCATCTTTTGCAGCATAAGGGTTATTGTAAAACATTGATCTTATACCGTTCTCACTCTTATCTGCCATGCCGCAAATACTGTACAGCTTGCTGAAAAAATTATAGATAGAAGGAAGCACCAACTGTATGGGCGCTGCCTTGGGGTTGCTTTCGTAATACTGTATTATTTTGATGGCTTTCGCCATGTCTTTTACCGCCAGCGCATTTTGCAGTTCAAATGCATTGTACTCCTTGCTTATGCCAACATATTTTTCTATATCGTCTTCGGTAATCGTTTTTCTTGTGCCAAGGTTCACCGTTATCTTTTCCAGTTCGTTAGTAACACGGCTCAAATCGTTGCCAACAAATTCCACCAGCAATGCTATCGCTTTGGGCGTCATTTCAAATTCCTGCTGGGCTACATAATCCTTCACCCACTCCGCCATTTTATAATCCCTTATTTTTTCTGAAGTAAATACCTCGCCGTCTTTCTTGATGGTTTTGTACAGTTTGGTTCTTTTGTCAAGCGTTTTTTCTTTGTAGCTCACCACAAAAATAGTGGAAGGCAAAGGGTTCTCTATATAAGGCTCCAGTTTGTCAATATCCTTCATCTGCTGTGCTTCTTTCAGCAGCACCACTTGCTTATCGGCAAACATGGGGTAGCGCATGCAGGCATTCACCACATCGCTCCAGTTGGCATCTTTGCCATAAAACACAGAGAGGTTGAAACCGGCTTCGCTTTCGTTCAGTATTTTATGCTCAGCGTAATCCATCACCAGGTCAATATAGTAATCCTCCTCCCCTTCCAGCCAGTACAAAGGCTTAAAGTTTTTCTTCTTCCAGTCGCCAATAATTTTTTCTGCTGACATGCGGCAAAAATAAGCGTAGCCAATAAACTAAAAAAGATTGATTGTTATTTATATGCTGCCAATTCTCAAAATAGAGGCTTAATTTACGGCTGTCAATTTTATATTTTGTCCGGTTTAAAAAACAAATTCCTTTACCAACTGCTTACAGCTGCATCGCAGGTGCTGCTGCCATTAGTTACCTATCCCTACATTACAAGGGTGCTGGGCCCGGCCAGCCTGGGCAAAGTAAACTATGTGGATTTTTTGTCACAGGCATTTATGGTTGTGGCTTCCTTTGGCATACCCTTTTATGCCACCCGTGAAATGGCTGCCGCAAGGAACGATGTGTTTAAAAGAGCTGTTTTGATAAAAGAATTTGTGCTGTTGCAGGCTTTTTTTTGCATGGTGGCATTGCTGTTGTTTGCCATGGTTGCGGCCGGCAATTTTAAAAATGAGCAATGGCTGTACACTATCGGCGCTGCCAACATATTCATCAGCTCCTTTTCGTTTGAGTGGTATGTGCAGGGCATGGAGCATTTTAAGTTTGCTGCCATCCGCATGGTGCTGGTGCGCCTGGCGGTGCTGGCTGCGTTCTTTTTATTTGTAAAAGAAGAAGGCGGCTATGCCATTTACTTTGCCATCATTTCCATCAGCATGGCAGTAATTGCTATATTGAACGGCTATAAAATTCTGCAGGAAAACAGTTTTGCAAAAAAACCTGCCAACCCGGCAAGGCATTTAAAAGCGCTATCGCATTTCTTCCTTGCTTCGTCTGCCATCAGCATTTATGTTTACCTCGATACCATCCTGCTGCAAAACATAACCCATGACGAAACACAGGTTGGCTATTACACCACATCGCTTAAGATGGTGAAAATATTTTTGATGGTAATACTGGCCATGAGCGCTGTGCTGCTGCCACGCATGTCGTACCTGGCAGGCGAAAACAGGAAGGAAGAAATGAAAGCCTTTCTTGGCAAATACGCAGCGCTTGTTATTGTGGCGGGCCTGCCTGTATGCTGCGGTTTGTATATGCTGTCCCCGGAAATTATTGCAACCATTGCCGGCGAAAAATTTTTGCCTGCGGTTCCAATTATGCAAATATTGTCTTTTTTGCCGCTGGTAATTGCATTCAGCAATATGTTTTGTTTTCAGGTGCTGGTGCCTTTTAACAAAGAGAAAAAGTTTTTGCTGGCGGCGCTTATTGGCTGTGTTGCCAGCATATCATTGAATTATTGGCTCATTCCATTGTTTGCTGCTCAAGGCGCTGCCTATGCCTGCATGGCAACTGAATTGACAGTTACAATTATTACAGGCGTTATGGCGTGGCGTGTAATACAATGGGATATAAACAGCAAGGCTTTGCTTCAATCCCTTTTTCTTTCCCTGTTTTTTTTGCCTTTAGTAATGCTTTGCAGGAAAACAGGAATGGCGCCTTATGCAGTTTTGGCTATATCGATATTGGTTTGCGCTGTGTTTTATTTTGCAGTGCAATATTTTGTATTTGGCAATACTATTGTTAAAGAAATAAAACAACATATTCAGCAACTATTGAAACAGTAACACAGCTTGCTTAAAAAAGAACACACATATTATTACATAGCTGAAACATACAGCAGCAAGCTGCCCACAGCCAGCGTGGTGCGTAAAGACAATGAAAGGATACTGGGCCACATGGGCTTTAGGCCATTGTTGTTTAAGCATACCAGGCCCGGCTCATTGCTGGTAAAATTGAAAAGGGTAAATGAACTGGTGAAGTTTGCTTTCTCAGTTGAAAAAAATGCTGTTGTTGTTTTTCATTTCCCTTTGCTGGCAAATGCTTATAAAATTTTATTGAACCTGCTGGGCAGGCGTGGAATAAAAACAGTGGCGCTTATTATTGACATTGATGGGCTTCGCTATACAAATGAAAGCCTGCTGGCAAGGGAATTTGAAACGCTGAAGCAGTTTGATACAATTATTGCACACAATGCAGCAATGAAAAATTTTTTATCTCAGTATATAAGCGCTGGTAAAATCCATTCCATTGAGATGTTTGATTACCCTGTGCATGATTTTTCTGTTGAAAGAAAATTATCCAATACTGTTTGTTATGCCGGCAATTTTGAAAAAGCTTTATTTGTAAATGAAATTGGCAACATACAAAACGTTTATTTCAATTTATATGGCCCTGCATTTGAAGGGAAAGAAACGCAACACATTACTTATAAAGGCATTGTTGGCTCAAAAGAATTGCCGAAGCAATTAGAGGGAAGCTTTGGGCTGGTGTGGGATGGCAATACAATCAATAGCTGCGATAATTACCTGCGGTATAACAACCCTCACAAATTGTCGCTGTACATGGCTGCAGGTTTGCCGGTAATAGTTTGGAAAGAGAGCGCTGTAGCTGCTTATGTGCTGAAAAATAAAATCGGCATGGCTGTTAATTCGCTGATTGAATTAAGCGATGCTATAAAAAATATTTCGGCAGAAGATTATGAAATGATGAAAAGGAATATAGAGCCAATCAGAAAACAAATTATTGATGGCGGCTTCTTGAAAACAGTTATCGCAAAAGCCATTGGTTAGTTTCCAATACTTCATTGTACACTTCCCTTATTTGCCTGCCCACTGTATTATAACAAAACCTTTCTTTTGCAGCAGCAGCAATCTTTTCCCTGTTAAAATTGCTTTTTGTTTTATCAAAGTTTTCAAAGGCAGTTGCTAATGCCCCGGGTTTATCTTGTTGCACAAAAACTCCGTTTTCTTTCTCTGTTACCAGTTCATGAAATACAGGGATATCGCTTACAATTACCGGCGTGCCGCATGCATTGGCTTCAATAATAACGCAACCAAATGTCTCATACCGGGAATACAACACCAATGCGTCAGCCTGCTTTACTGCATCGCACAATTCTGCCTGCAGCACTTCGCCATTAAATGTTACTTCGCTTTGCAAACCGTTTTTCTCAACCAGCAAAGCAACTGCTTTTGATGTTGGGCCAAACACCTGCATACTGAATTCCCCTCCCCTTTTTTTCCATATTGCCAGTGCCTCAATAATGGCTTCAGCATTTTTTTGGTAAAGCATATTGGAAATATGCACCAGCTTTATACTATTGCTTTGCGTTCTTTCAGAAGGGGAAAACAAATTTGTGTCTACCACATTGGGCACAACCTTATATGCAACAGGCAGTAAATTTTTATTGATTGCATTTCCCAAATCATTGCTTACAGTGAGCAGCAGCGAGGCATTTTTTAAAACTGATTTTGCCTGCCGGGCAAAATAGCTTCCCGTTTCAAAAATATTTGGTTGTGCTTCTTTGTAATAACCAGTCCAGTGTTCGGTAACGATATAAGGAATATTGTATTGCTGTTTTATTTTCTTTGCCACCAGCCCGCTCTTCATCGCCACATGCACATGCACTAAACCAGGCAGCCCTTTTTCGTTCTTTATCTTTTCAAACAAATCAAGTTGCAGCGAAACATTTTTTTTAAGCGAAAGGAATTTTTCTGCTGCCCCGACCCAGCGGCTGCGGCCATAATAAATGATGTAAGCAGTAATGTTGCTTTCTTTTCTCTCAACAATATCAACTGCATTGTACGGAAGCTGTTCATCCTTTACAGCAGCGATGATGGTTAGCGAATCAACAAACGGCGCAACTGCCTTTGCATGGCGCTCAATAAAGTCGCCATTGGTAATACCTGTTCTGTTGGGGAACCAGCTTGCCAGCCATAGTATATTCATGGCATCAAATGTATTGAATTCTTAAGCCTGTTGAAATACAGAGGTTATTTCCAGCCTGTTATTATCAGGGTCAAGTGTTTCAAATTCATAATAGCCGTCACCTGTTTTTCTGGGGCCGCTTAAAATGGGGAAACCTGCTGCCTGCATTTCTTTTGCTTTGGCATCCACTTCAGCCATTGTGTTTACGCCAAATGCCAAATGTATAATACCAAGATGCTGCGCTTTTACGGTGTCGTTTGTATTGGCTGGCACGCCTTCCATGCACATTATTTCAAGCCTGGCGCCTGATTCGAAACTTAAGAAATAGCTGCTGAATTTTTTTTCGTTGTTGCTGTATTTACTATTGGCAACAGCGCCAAAGTATTTGCAATAATAATCCTTTAGCCTTTCCAAATCATTTGTCCAGATAGCAGCATGTTCCAGCACCATCGCTTAATAAATTATAGTTACATAACCTGTAATCGGTTTTCTGCCACTGCCTGGTTCTATTCCATAATAGTAAGTGCCAAAGGGAAGCTGTTTGCCTTTGTACCTGCCATCCCAGCCCGGCACTCTGTAGCCAAGCGATTCATATAATGCCTGCCCGTCACGGTTAAAAACACGTATCATGCACTCAGGGTAAGAGTCTAAATATTTAATCACCCAGGTATCATTCACGCCATCGCCGTTTGGCGTAAAGGTGTTTGGAACGACAGGTGT
>CAYRRL010000108.1:0-8331 GCA_964426665.1 uncultured Ferruginibacter sp.
GACTTTAATAAGCTGTGGACTTTTAAAGTGGAACTGATACATGTGGAAAAAGAAGAAAACAAAAAACTTGTTTACCCAAGCTGCATACGCACCGAGGGCATAGCACCGCCGCAATACGGCACCAAGGGCCTGGTTGACAGCCGCCTTGCCGAAGTAGAAGAAAAGTACGACCTTAACTCCGCCGCCATGCTGGACGGCTTTAGCGAAGAAGACGAAGACGGCAATGCAGCCGGCGCTGAAGAAGAAGCTGGCGCAGAGGAAGCGGAAGGGGAGTTTTAAGGAATGGAGTTGACAGTGGCCGGTGATATGTGATCAGTTTAAAAACAAACAATCATACAAATCATCCCAATAGCTATCGGGGCCAATCACAAATCAATCATCACAAAAAAATCAACATCAGTAAATAACCAAGCGTTTCTTCATTGAAACGCTTTTTTGTTTTTATACTTTTGGCCTGATGAAAAATACCTGCATCATTATTTGTGGCCCCACAGCAGTTGGCAAAACAGCCATTGCCATACAATTGGCGCAGTATTTTTCCACTGAAATCATTTCATTCGACAGCAGGCAGTGCTTTACAGAAATGAATATTGGCACAGCAAAACCTTCAGCTGAAGAATTAAATACAGTTAAACATTATTTCATCAATTCGCATTCAATACACGATACTGTAAATGCAGCTGTATTTGAGCAATACGCAATGGCAAAAATTGAAAAAATATTCCTTCAGCACAAAGTAGCCATCATGGTTGGCGGCACCGGGCTTTACATAAATGCCTTTTGCAATGGCATTGACGATGTGCCTGCAATAGACCCGTCAGTACGAACAACCATTGTTGCCAACTACAAAAACAACGGCATTGAATGGCTAAGGGAGCAAGTGAAAAAGAACGACGAACAATATTTTGCCAAAGGCGAAATTTTTAACCCCCAGAGAATGATGAGGGCGCTGGAAGTGAAAATGTCAACAGGCAAATCCATACTTGATTTCCATTCAAAGAAAAAAAAGCAGCATGTTTTCAATATTATAAAAATTGGCCTGGAATTGCCAAGGCAGGAATTAATTGAAAGAATAAACAGGCGTGTGGATATAATGATGCAGCAGGGCCTGGAAGCCGAAGCAAAATCATTATTGCCCCATCAGCATTTGAACGCACTGCAAACAGTAGGCTATAAAGAACTGTTTAGCTATTTTGAAAATGAAATAAGCCTGCCGCAGGCAATAGAAGCAATAAAAATAAACACAAGGCAATACGCCAAAAGGCAAATGACATGGTTTAAAAAAGACGAAACAATACAGTGGCTGCCGCCTGTTTTTAAAGAAGTGTTGAATGGCATTGAATCTTTTGCCGGCCTACGCAGTTGATGCTGCTTTTACATGACCACTTTTTTGTCAAGCGCCTTTTTAAGCAGCATTATTTGCCCCAAATGATAAGCATCGTGTTGCAGGCAGCCCATTATCAACTCATAATAAGTTTGCCCGGGTTTTGGCGATGGCTTGCCTAAATTTTCTTCTTTAAAATGAAGCATGGCGCCTCTCAACTGGTGATAAGCATTTTCAAAATCAAGCAATGCCTGTTTCCAGTTTTCTTCATTCAAATCGTCGGGCAAAGCAAAATCTTTAAAAGGCGGCGGCTCTAGGCTGCCATTGATGCGGTTAATAACACTGGTGCGCCAGTAAGTAAGGTGGAATACCAATTGCCAGATATTGTTGCTGTGCTGGCTGATATGCTTTGTTGCCAATGCAGCGCCTACGCCATACAGCGCTTCTTTAAAGTTGGTGCCTATCCAGCAATCGCCATGCTGCAAATCGGCAAACAATTTTGCAATGCGGTTCATTTGGGCCATGCTTTGGGGTTGGTTATATAGTCAAATTTAATGGAATATTGCGGGTTATACTCACTATGTCTTGTACCGAAGCTTTTCTTCCAATTCTTGCGGCAGAGAAGGCAGCTTTCTCTTGTCTATCAAAAAACTATTCAACTGGGCAATTTCTTTAAAGATGTTGTGCTTGTCGGCTGCTGCTTTTAAATAATCCATCCCGCTGCTGCCGCCGGTGCCGCTGCGTGCGCCTATCATGCGCTTTACCATATTGATGTGGCGGTAGCGCCAGTTGCCAAGCTGGTTATCTATCTCAAGCAATGTATCAAGCAACTGAAAAGGCAATTCAAGCAATGGGTACTCCCTGTACAAAATAATAAACAAAGCGCTGCGGCAGGCAGTGGCGCTTAACTGGCGCTCTGCATTAGCCGGTTCGTTATTGAATACCTGCTCAAAAAATACCTTCATGCTGCTATCGTATTCGGGCAGGCTGTTGAGGAAAATATGCTGGTAATCATTCCAGAATTTTGGCGAAGCGTCATTGCCGCTGACGGGCTTATAATTCTGCCAGAAATTTTCGTTGTTGATAAAAGGCATCCTTTCCAGCCAATCGTTTACATCCTGCAGCAGCGAACGGGATTTTTCAGCATCCCTGATAATGTCAAGCTCTTCTTTGTTTAATGCGGATGTATAAAATTGCTGCCCGTATCGGTGTTCGTATTTCAAGCCCAATGCTGCTTCAATTTCTTTAAACTGCCAGCTTTGAAAACCTGAAGCCGGCCGTATGTAATCCCGGAAACCCAAAAATTCATGCGGCGACATAGTTTCCAAAATATCAATCTGCGACACTAAATTTTTTAAAATAATACCCACTCTTTTTAAGCGGTGCACAATAGTGCTTAACTCAGAAGTGTTGTCATTCACCACTTCTTTATTCATGATTTTTAAAACAGAATCAACCTCAAATTTTATTTGCTTAAACCACAGTTCATACGACTGGTGGATTACGATAAAAAGCATTTCCTCATGCGCTGGCGTTATGCCTTCTTTAAAAGTTTCGGGGTGCTGTGCATTAAGTATTTTGTCTAAGGCGAGGTAATCTTTGTAGTAAACGGGCATGTGCTGCAATCAATTTTGTGGCGGCAAGATAGGGAAATTAAGAGTTATGAAATATGAGTTATAAGCTACGGGTGTAAAGAGAAACAATAAGGCTCTATTAAATCCGTCCTCATAATTCATAACTGTATTTAACGTAACAACACTGTGCTTCCTTTCAACTTGTATTTCTGCCCTGTGCCAATATGTGTGTATTGCAAAAACCAAACATAAGTGCCGGGGTCTTGTGGGTTGCCTTTGTAAGTCCCGTCCCATTTTACCTGCCAGTTACGGGTTTCAAAAAGTTTGTTGCCATTGCGGTTGTAAACGGCAAAATATAAATCCTTTGCTTTGTAGGCATTGGTAGGGTAGAGGAACTCATTCAGCCCATCTCCATTTGGAGTAAAAGCAGATGGCACAGCGATATAACAGTTACCCACAACTTTTATTTTGCCTGTAGCTGTATCAGAACAGCCCAAATCATTCCTTACTATCAATCTTGTTGGCACTTCTCTTATACTGTTGTCGTTGGCAGTTGGGTAAAACTGGTTTGGCGGCGATTGCAAATTGCTGGTTGCGCCATTGCCAAAATCCCATAACCATCCTACTACACGGTTATAGCTTTTGTCTTTAAATACAGCGCCATCATCAGGGCATACAACAGCAGTATTTTCAAATACTGCCTTTAATTCGTTGTCAAGCAGAATAGAATTGTAGGTTGCTGTGTCCCTGCATACACCGTTGCTCACCATCAATTCAGCTTTCTTTTTCCCGAACACTGTATAGGTTATAGATGTGTCTTTTTTTGTGCTGGCAATAATATCATCAAACTTCCACAGCCAGCTGTTTACGCCATTGCGCCCATCATGGCTGTAATCAATGCGGTCAACTTTGCAATCAAAAGAAATATTGTAAGTAAAATTTGCATTTACTGTATCTGCTGCTGTAAAATTGATAAACGAACCCACTGGCGTTTCCATACTGCATTCGTTTTTTACAGTGTTGCCATCGGTGCCCCTGCGCAAAGTAATGCGGTAAGTGCCGGCTGTTTGTATTGGCGAAGCTAATTTTACCACAATTGTATTATTGGTTGTATCGCCACTGCAAAGACCGGCAGCGCTGGCCACTGTAACCGGCGCTGGCCCTGTAACAACAAAGTCGCTTCCATCTGCAGCTACCGAACTGCAAAGCATCGGCCTGCTGAACACCAGCCTTAATTCATCGGGCGAACAGCCAATTTTTGTAAGGCTGTCCATAGGCGTGGGTATAAGCGGCAGCACTGTTACCACCCTGTTATCGCCAAGCGGTATGGTGCGGTTGCAGTTATCCAAAAGGTTTACGCCGCTGGCATCGTTTTTTACAGTAATGGTATAATTGCCTGGCGGCACCGGAGCCGCCAGTGTAAGCACAACAGAGTCCATATCAAAACCATTATTGCAGTTAACGCCTTCGGCTTTTATAATGGGCGCAAAAGCTGGCGTTACCACAAAGTCGCTGCCGTCAGCATTAAGACTGCTGCATTTCATTTTTTTATTCAGCTTCACTGTCATTTTTATACCATCGCATATAGCACGTGCATTGGCCAGTGCAGGCTCAGTTGTGTCGGTAATGCTTGCTGTGCCGCCGCCAAACGATAACCCATAGCCGCTTTGGTCGTTGCCGCTGAAATGGCTTATGAGCAGTATGTATTCATGCCCCCTTAAAATAATGGGCCTGCTGCTGAACGGGTTTCGATAACCAGTGCCATTGCTTTCGCATACAATAGTTGAGTTGCCTAAGCCTGAAGTGCCGGTGAGGCCTGTTTCACCAGACCAGTTGCAGGACACAAAAAGGGAATTGTCAGTATAAACATCATCCGGGTTGTGGCCGGTAATGTCGAATATCTGCCAGTCGTAATCATCGTTAAGGTTTACGGGTGTAATTAAGAAGCCAAGCGTGCCGGTTTCAAAACAGGTGAATTTGTACCAGTAAGGGTTTTTGTCCTGCAGGGCGCCGCAACCCGGCGCAATAATAGCCCTGCCGCCGCATTCGGGCACGCTTCTTTGGTGGAAAGTATCGGCGGCGCATACAGGAAAAGCTGAAGCAGGTGTTTGCCCCAGTGTGGTACAGGTTTGCGAAAGCCCGTTGTGGGCAGCAAAGCAACATAAAATAAAAAGGAGGGTATTTTTCAATATCATAAAGTCTGGCGCAAAACTAACTGATTGATGCTTTATTGCTATATACCGTTGCATGAGCGGTTAGTTTTTTAACAGCTCTTTGCGGGCCATGCAGCCATGCAAACGGATATAAACTGCAAGGCGGCTATATTTGCAGCGAAAATTTTATGCACACAGAATCAGGCACAGATATTGAAAAAGCGGCTTTATTGCTGATGAATGGCAATGTGGTGGCCATCCCCACCGAAACCGTGTATGGGCTTGCAGGCAATGCACTGGATGAAGATGCCGTGCTGAAAATATTTGAAGCCAAAAACCGCCCTTCCTTCAACCCATTGATTGTGCATGTAAAAAATTGGGAAGAAGCAGAAAAATACACAGAGCAAATCCCTGCAAAAGCAAAATTGCTGGCTGGGGCTTTTACGCCGGGCCCGCTCACCTTTTTATTGCCCAGGAAAAACAACATACCTGACTTGGTTACTGCCGGCAGCGATAAAGTAGCGATAAGGATCCCTAACCATCCTGTTGCATTAGCATTGCTGAATAAAATTGATTTTCCATTGGCAGCGCCAAGTGCCAACCCATTTGGGTACGTTAGCCCCACCACCGCACAGCATGTGTACGATGGCCTGCATGGGAAGATACCTTACATATTGGATGGCGGCGCTGCAACAGTTGGATTGGAATCAACCATTATTGGCTTTGATAAAAAGGGAAACGTATTGCTGTACAGGGCAGGCGGCATTAGTGCAGAGCAAATAGAAAATACATTGCATGAAAAAGTAACTGCTGCCAGATTAGAGAATGAGCAAAACCCGGCCACTGCAGGGCAATTAAAATCGCATTATGCAACACATAAGCCTTTGTATGTTGGCAATATTGAGGATTTGAAAAAACAATTTGCCGGGAAGAAAATTGCTGTTATCAGTTTTGCAAAACAATATGCTGGGGTTGACAAACAATTTGTGCTGTCGCCTGATGGAAGTTTAGCAGAAGCCGCTAAGCATTTATTTGCTGCTATGAGGGAAACGGATAAACTGGAAGTGGATGTGGTGATTGCGGAATTATTTCCTGAAGAAGGGATTGGCAGGGCGATTAATGAAAGGCTTGGGAAGGCAAGAATGGAAAATAAGATGTAAAATGTTTCTTCTTAATTAAAAGATATCCTCATATATGGCCGTAAACTGGTATAAAACTTTACCGGCATTGATAGTAATAATCATTTCTATCCTTCTTATTGATAATAATTATTTCCCGGCAAAAAAGCATAAAGTTTCAATAGCCAATAAAGTTGTAGAAATATCGCCGGGCTACAAAGGTTCTTCAACTCATAATACTTATTTTATAAAAGACAGGGCAGGGCATAAATATAAAATTGATCCATGGTTATATAAGTATTACAATATTGGAGATTCATTTACCGTAACAAGGTCATTGTTTTTTGGAAGAGCGATAAAAATTGAATCGAATAAAGATGGTGAAGCTATTGATGAAAATATTGGTGTTTTTAATACTGGCATTTTTAGCATTCTTATTTGTTTAATCCCCGCATTCTTGTCTTTTGCATTATTGTTTCTACCGGGTTTGTTTAAAAAAGAAGAACAACAAATTGGAGCTTTATGCATGTCATTGATTTTTTCTGTGGCAGTAATTGCTTTTTATTTTATTTTTTCAACTTAATTGTATACCTCTAAACAATCACCTCCCCAGCCACTCCTTAAACCCATTCACCCTTTCCCTGCTTACCACTGTTTCAGCAGTAGTGGCAGGTAAAATCTCTACTTTTAATCTTCCGCCCAGCCATGTGTGTACTTTCTTTATTGCTTCTATATTCACCAGCAAATGCCGGTTGATGCGGTAAAAACTATTTGGTTCCAATTGTTCTTCCAATTGCCCAAGGTTGTTCTCCAATAAATATTTGGCGCCGGCAAAATCAACAGCATAACACAATTTCCCATCAGCAAAACAATACGCCGTGTTCTCCGTTTTAAGAAAACTAAATTGCTGCCCACGCTTTATCAATAAGCGCTCTTTGTATTTCACCAAATTCATTTCCTGCATCAGTTTCATCATCTTGTCGCTGAACCCGATAGCCATCGGGCCAGGTTGCTGCTTTTGATGCAAATCATAATACTTGCTCAATGCTTTCTCCAGTTCTTTTTCGTCAATGGGCTTCAGCAAATAATCAATACTGTTTACTTTAAATGCCTGCAAAGTGTATTGGTCAAATGCGGTGGTGAAGATTACAGGCGTTTTCACCTGCACTTGCCCGAAAATATCAAAGCTCAACCCATCGGCAAGCTGTATGTCCATAAAAATTAAATCAATAGCTGGCGAGGATTGGAAGTATTGCACAGAAGTTTCAACGCTGTCTGTTTTGTGCGCTACAACAATCCCCTCGTCCAATTGCTGCAGCAATTTGGTTAAGCGGTTGGCGGCTGGTATCTCGTCTTCTACTATCAGTACCTTCATCAGCTTTCAATTAATGGAATTGATACGGTGAAGTTGGTGGCAGTTTCAGTTACTTTCACCTGTTTGTTGCCAAGCAGCTTGTAGCGGTTGCGTATATTGTCAAGCCCAATGCCGGTTGATTCTGACACCTGGTTTTTCATTTGCAGGTTGTTATCGAAAACCAGGCTGCCATTCTCTGTGAATATGTTTACCAGCAGTGGCCTGCTTTCAGAAACGATATTATGCTTGATGGCGTTTTCCATCAATAGTTGCAGGCTTAATGGCACAACTTGCTTGTCTAATTTTTCACAGGGGATATCAATATTCACTGTAAGGTTTTCGCCAAACCTTGTTTTAAGCAAAAAATAATAAGCTTCCAGCACTTCCATTTCTTTGCGGAGCAAAATGCTTTTCTCGTCTTTTACTTCCAGTATATGCCTGTACAGTTTGCTCATCTGCTGTACAAAATCCGCCGCATGTTTGGGGTTTTCAGGAATGAGCGAGAGCAGGGTGTTGAGGTTGTTGAAAAGAAAATGCGGATTTACCTGTGTGCGCAATGCGTCGAGCTGTGCATTGAGGTTTTCCCTTTTCAGGTGTTCGGTCTCCTCCACAGAATGTTTCAGCTGGTGCATGAAGAAAATGCTTTCGTACACCGCAATCACCATAATGGTGCAAAAGATAACGGCTGAGTTGGAATGTATCCAGATGTCTGTCTGTGAACGGGACACATGTTCCTCTTCAAAAGTTTTTTGTGCCAGCCGACCCAGCAGCATATTGACTGATACGGTGTATACCAGCATAAAGACCG
>CAYRRL010000109.1:0-3801 GCA_964426665.1 uncultured Ferruginibacter sp.
TTGCTGATGGCCAGTTCCCTGGCGTTTTTTTTAACCAGCAGCAAATGGTATTCGCCGGTGAGGGTGTCGCATTGTATATAAAAATGGGCAGGGTAAAGCAGGCCTTTTTCAGGCGTGGCTATTTGCAAACTAAAATGAAGCTTGCTGTTGCCTTCTGTGTATTCTGTTTGCCATGTGCCTGCAAATGGGTCGTTTTGCGCCCGCAGGGCACTGGCTAAAAAAAAAAACCAAAATAAATAAATTAAAATTTTCCCTGTAATTATTCCTTCTGGTTTCGTTTGCCGGTATAAAACTAATGGCTTTTAATTCCTGCCGGCAGCGTAAGATAAATTATAAATTTCAAACGGCAGTAAGACCCGGCAGCCTGTGGCTAAGTTGCCGGTTGCATTAAAATTTATTGTTAAAAAAACTGCGAGGCTTGCCTCTGCCTGTAAGCTTTCCTTTGCCTCCTTTTTTAAATATTAGTTCCGGTATTGGCTGAGGGGCAATACATAAGGTTGATGCCAATTTTGTAAATTTTTGTTTTGAATGTTTGCATACAGATTGAAGGAAGATGGAAAAGCAGGGCCGTGTTACTGCGATAACCGGCTCTTTATTTATATTTTTGAAAATGATGGATAAGGAAAAGGAATATTACAGCAGCCACAGCAAGCTTCCTTTTATTGGAAACGAAGGGCAGAGAAAAATCTGCCAAAGCAAAGTGCTGGTAATTGGCGCTGGTGGCCTGGGCTGCCCGTGCCTGTTAGCATTGGCGGGCGCTGGCGCCGGTATTATAGGCATTGCCGATTTTGATGTTGTGTCTGTTTCTAATTTACACAGGCAAAACCTATATTCCTTTAATGATGAGGGGAAAAAGAAAACACTTGCTGCAAAAGAAAAACTTGCCGCCTGCAACCCATTTATTTTAATACAAACACATGATGAATTGGTGTATGAAAAAACAGTATTGCCTCTGCTTGAAAATTATGATGTGGTAGTTGACTGCACAGATAACTTCATCGCCCGCTACTTAATCAATGATGCCTGTGTTTATTTAAACAAACCATTGGTGTATGGGGCTATCCATAAAGCTGAAGGGCATTTAACGGTTTTTAATTACAATAATTCCGGCACTTTGCGCTGCCTTTTTCCTGACGATGAAAGCGATGCCACGCAAAGCTGTGCAGATATTGGGGCTTATAATATCGCAACAGGGATGGTGGGCCTGATGATGGCCAATGAGGCAATAAAAATAATTACGGGCAATACAGCAGTATTAGCAAACAGCCTGTTAAGCATGGATGTATTGACCGGTAAAACAATGTTGCTGAATTATAAACTGGCTCCGGAAAGCATTTTGAAAAGCAAACAAAGGTTTAGGCAACAAACTAAATAACTTTACTGCATGATACAAGTGAGCCAATTAAATGTTTATCCCATAAAGTCTTTGGGCGGGGTATCGTTGCCATCAGTAAATATTACAGACCGCGGCTTTGAATACGACAGGCGCTGGATGCTGGTTGATGCAAATAATAATTTTCTTACGCAGAGGGAATTTGAAGCAATGGCTTTGCTGCAGGTTTCTATTGAAAAAGCAGGTTTAAAAGTTTTTCATAAACTAAACAAAAACGATTTTATCAGCATCCCTTTTGAGCCAAAAACAAACCAACGTGTGGCCACCAATATTTGGGGCGTTCCCTGCCAGCCATTATTGGTGAGCGGCGAAGCAGATAAATGGTTTTCTGAAAAATTGCAAACCGATTGCAGGCTGGTGTACATGGATGATGATACGCATGTAATGGTTAACGAAAAATACAATATTAACAACAGCCTTACCAGCCTTTCAGATGGGTTCCCTATATTGATGGTAAGCGAAGCTTCGCTGGATGATTTAAACAGCAAGGCTGGAGAAGTATTGCCTATGAACCGTTTCCGCCCCAACCTTGTTATCAGCGGCGTAAGTGCTTTTGAAGAAGACAGTATGAAAGAATTTGCCATTAATGGCATAACTTTTTATGGTGTAAAACCAAGCGCCAGGTGTGTAATGACTGCCATCAACCAATCAACTGCTGAAAAAGGGAAAGAACCATTAAAAACACTGGCGGCATACAGAAGCCTGAATAATAAAATTTATTTTGGGGAGAATGTTATTGCCGGCTCAACTGGCAGCATACATATTGGCGACGAAATAATAATTTTGAAAACAAAGGAAACTTTATTTTAACAATGAGAGATATAGCACACAAGCAAATCACACTCCGCACTGCTAAAGCAATCGGCATTTTATTTTGCTCGCCGGCTACAGTTGAGCTGATAAAAAACAACCAACTGCCTAAAGGGAATTTATTTGATGTGGCAAAAGCTGCTGGTTTTATTGGAGCCAAAGCAACGCCGCAATTATTGCCGCATTGCCATCCTGTATCTATTGATGGGATGGACATCCATTTTGATTTTTTAGACAAACATAGCCATGTGGAATATTTTGATGCAGGCGTTTTTAAAAGAACCGGCATTGTGATAACTGGCGAAGCAAAATCAATTGGCAGGACGGGCATTGAAATGGAAATGCTTACCGCAGTAAGTGTAGCAGCGTTGGAAATTTATGATATGCTGAAACCTGTTGACAAACAACTGGAAATAGGCTGCATAAAATTGTTAGATAAGAAGGGCGGCAAAAGCGACAGGGATAGATTTATTACCGGCAAGCCGTCATGTGCTGTTTTGGTTTGTTCAGATTCGACAGCAGCAGGGGCGAGGGAAGACAAAAGCGGAAAATTGATTAAAGAAACATTGGAAGCATTAAATGTGCCCGTTGTGGAGTATAAAGTTGTTGCTGATGATATTGAAAGTATACAACATCAAATAATGAAATGGGTGAATGAAGAAGTGCAATTTATTTTTACGACAGGCGGCACCGGCGTTGGGCCAAATGATGTGGCTACAGAAGCTGTAAAAGAAATTATAGGAAGAGAAGTGCCGGGCATTGCAGAAGCCATGCGTAGCTATGGGCAAATGCGCACGCCATTGGCGATGCTGAGCCGTTCTGTTGCAGGAACAATTAATGATACATTGATTATTACATTGCCGGGGAGCGTTGGAGGCGTGAGGGAAAGTTTGGAAGCCATATTGCCAGCGGTGTTTCATGCGGCGAATATGGTAAAAGGCGAAGGGCATTAAAGAACGTTTAAACCGTTCCATTCGTTTAAGCCGTTCAAAAAGTTACATAATGATTTCTCTACAACAAGCGCAACAATTAGTTTTAGAACAAGCCCGTTCATTTGGCAAAGAAATTATTTTGCTGGATGATGCCGTTGGGCGTGTGCTTAACGAACCTGTTGTTGCTGACAGGGATTACCCTCCATTTAACAGGGCAACGATGGATGGCATGGCTATCAA
Source organism: uncultured Ferruginibacter sp. (assembly GCA_964426665.1). Classification (GTDB taxonomy): domain Bacteria; phylum Bacteroidota; class Bacteroidia; order Chitinophagales; family Chitinophagaceae; genus Ferruginibacter. The sequence continues at coordinate 3,376 of CAYRRL010000109.1, forward strand.
CAGCGTTGATTGGAATAATGGCATCCGTTCTTTTCAACTGGTAGAAACAATATTTGCAGGGAAAGCATCTGCAAAAGAAATTGGCAAAGGGGAGTGCTATAAAATTATGACAGGCGCTGCTGTTCCTGAAAGCGCCGATACAGTGATAAGGAAAGAAGACCTTGAAGAAAATGAAAACCGGCTCACCGTAACTGCCAGCGAAATAAATACGGGACAAAATATAGCGCAAAAAGGAAGCGATATTGCAAAAGGCAAAGCCATCATCAATTCACAACAAGTAATAAAACCCGGAACGATTACTACATTGGCTTCGCTTGGTTACGATGAAGTAAAAGTGTCATCGTTGCCTTCTGTTTCCATTATAACAACCGGCGATGAAATTGTACCAGTTGCTGCACCAGTGACTGAAGTGCAAATAAGGAACAG
>CAYRRL010000109.1:3811-8310 GCA_964426665.1 uncultured Ferruginibacter sp.
GCCTTTTTGCAGCAATGGAAAATAAAACCTGCAAGTGTTGAGCATGCAAAAGATGATGCAGATGTTTTACTGCAAGCAATAAACAGGCGCAAACAAAATGATATTTTAATTCTCAGCGGCGCTGTGTCTGCCGGCGATGCAGACTTTGTGCCTGAAGTATTAACGAAAGCAGGCGCAAAAATGATTTTTCATAAAGTAGCCATTCGCCCGGGCAAGCCAATATGGTTTGGGAAATTTGAAAATGGCGCTGTGGTATTTGCATTGCCGGGAAACCCGTTTTCTACATTTGTTACTTTCAAATTATTTATTGAGAGTTTTCTATTGGCTTGTTTTGGGTTGCCACAAGCGCAGCCATTGCATTTGCCCTTTAATGGCACAAGGGTTAAGAGAACAAATCTGGATGAGTTTTTTCCGGTAGTGATTGGTGGCAATCCAACTGTTGCTACGCCTGTTGGGTTTAATACTTCGGGGGATATTACGGCAGTTACTATAGCTGATGCAATAGCCATGCAAACAGTTGATAAAATAGAAATCAAAAATGGCGAAACTGCTGCATGTTTTTAGCCTGGCTATTTCTCCTTCTCCACAATCTCAAACTCCCTCGACACACTAAACCCACTTTCATCCACCAGTGTAACCACATGCTTGCCAACGGAAGGGTTCACTGCCACCTGGTGAAAATTTTGTGTAGTGGCAAGAAAACTATCATCCAGGCTCCAAAATATTTTACTGCCGCTTTTGCGGTGTGTGGCAGTGAAAATAGTTTTGCCTCTTTCGCCATTTATTTCCAGCGGCACATAAATTTTAGCGTTGGCAATAGGATAAATGATATCAATTGTTTTGCCTCCATCTCTGTTTTCACATCCCGGTTTAAAAGGCGGAAGCATTTTATAGTCAGCACTTTTTTGTTTAAAGTAAAACTCCATTGCAGGCGTCAATACAAACCAGCTTTTATGCTGCATGGTGGATGGGCTTTCGCAATCGGCTGTAACACGGTATGTGCCGCTTGCATCTAAATTTATCATCTTGTGGTAAGGGCATAGAGGGGACTTGAAAGCTTTTGCAGGCATAAACAATGTGTCTATTGCATCGCAATCCATATTGGCACGGTAACCGCTTTGCCTGCACACTGGCACATAACTAAAATTATACAACGGTTTTTGAAACCAGCTAACGCCGGGCAGCAGCCGGAAAATATCAAACAATATTGGCGCTGCTGTTTTAATCCCCACTAAATCAGGCCTGCCTTCTCCATCGGTATTGCCAACCCAAACAGCCACTGCATGTTGAGGTGTAATGCCAATTGCCCATCCGTCCCTGAAGCCAAAACTGGTGCCTGTTTTCCATGCAATGGTTTGCGAAGAAGTAAATTGTTGCCACAAGCCTTCTTCTCCCGGGCGCATTACTTCTTTCATTGCCTGAAACGTAAAATAGATTGATGTTGCATCAAGAGGAACGTTAGCTGCACTTCGGTTGTCAGCCGTCAGTTGCCGGCCGTCTTTCCAATATTTGGGTGCATGAAAATCTTGTGGGTTAACTATTCCTTTATTCGCTGTTTGATGGTTTAATGTCCTTGCCATAGAAGCATACACGCCTGCCAAATCCCACATCGTTACTTCGCAGCCACCAAGCACTAAACTCAACCCGTACACATCAGCTTTTCTGGTCAGAGTAGTGATGCCGCATTGTTTCAGTGTTTCATAAAAGCGCTGGTACTTATATTGCTGCAATAATTTTAAGGCTGGTATGTTCAGGCTTCTTGCCAATGCATTGGCAGCAGGCACAGCGCCGTCATAACCCAAGTCAAAATTCTTTGGTGCATAATCGCCAATCTGCATCGGTACGTCAGCAATCAATGCGTTTGGCAATACCAGCCCATCGCTTAGCATGGCTGCATATAAGATTGGTTTCAATGCACTGCCAGGGCTTCGTGGGGCAGCAACCACATCCACATCGCTTTCCATTTCTTTATTGCTCCTGTCGCTGATGTTGCCAACATAAGCCAACGCATTGCCTGTTTCCACATCCAGTACCAGGGCACAGGCATTATTAATGCCATTTCCTTTTAAAACAGATTGGTGCTGTTGCAAAATTGCCGCTACGTTTTTTTGTAATGTATTATCAATAGTCGTAGCAACTTTTGTAACAGGATCTTTGCTTTCTCTTTTTATCCGCTGGAATAAATGTGTTGCATTTTGTGGCAGTGGCAATGGCACGCCGGGCAATGGTTCCAGCTTTGCCAACTCACAATCTTGTTTGCTGATTTTGTTTTCTGCCTGCAGTTTGTCCAATAAGCTATTTCGTTTTCTTACTAATGCTTCCCTGTTTTTTCCGGGGTGTACCAATGATGGTGCATTAGGCAATACTGCTAAAGTTGCCATTTGCCCCCAGCTTAGTTTGCCGGGGCTGTTGCCATAGTAACGCCATGCTGCTGCATCAAGCCCAACTACGTTTCCACCGAATGGCGCATTGCTTGCATACAGTGCCAGTATTTTTTTTTTTGAATAGCGGCACTCTAATCTTACAGCAAGTATGCTCTCCTTTATTTTATTCCAGATGTTGCGGTTGTTTTGTTGTGCCAGCCTGATCACCTGCATGCTGATGGTGCTGCCGCCTTGTGTATTGCCTTTGCCTGAAATGTTTTTTTTGACGGCTCTTATAAATGCCATAGGGTCCACGCCGGGATGATAGAAAAAACGCTTGTCTTCAAAAGTGGTGATGCAGTCAATAAATTTTTGCGGCACATTTTCATTGTAAGGGAAACGCCATTGACCATCGGCTGCAATGGTGGCGTTTAGCAATATGCCGTCTTTGTCTTCCAGTATGTAGCTTGTAGGTGTGTTGAATAAAGTTTTTGGAAGGGAGAAGTAAAACCAAATAAGAATTAAAGCCAATACCGATAGTTTGATCTTGGTTTTTGTTTTAAGCGATTTGAGTTTGGATGATATGGTGGAGAAGATTTTTTCCAAGATTTTTTTGATATCAGATGATTATGTTTTATGTCTGCCGTCCCTACGGGACTAGTTTTGTGTTATAATACTTTCTACCAATGTATTGCTCCTACGGAGCAGGTCGGCTTTGTAGGTTAAATTTATTATTAAATGAATAGTTAATGAGTTTTTTATAGTCGCTATTTAGTGCCCACGGCTCATAAATTGGCTCAAGTAATTTAAAACACGGGATATCTCACAAGTGGATATTGTTTTATTGCTTCCATAGCTTATGCAAATACAGCCAAAACTGTGTGTTTTTCCTTTTCAGTGCCGTAGGCACATAACATTGGTAGAAACGTTAAAGATGCAGAACCGAGTCCCGTAGGGACGGCAGGTTCCTCCATCATACAATCTCATGAAAAACATATCGTTCGTCGTATTCTACCTCAAACGCATCTAAGAACTCTTTGTATTCCTGAAGGAATGTTTTCTGCTGATGGTGTTTTTCCTGGTTTTTTACGTAGTCAATCAATTTTGGCAATGCTGATTTTGAGTAAGAAAATGCACCATAACCCTCTTGCCATTCAAATTTTCCTTTCACCAACTTTTCTTTGTTTATCCATTTGGATGAATCTCCTTTTATATCCTGCAGCAAATCAGAAACGGATTGTGTTGGTCGCATACCAACTACAATATGCAAATGGTCAGGCATTCCGTTAATGATTATCATTTTATGTTTGTTGTTTTGAACGATGCCGGTGATGTATTGATACAACCTGTCTTTCCATTCTTTTTCGATTAACGACACCCTGTTCTGCACAGCGAAAACAAAATGAAGATGGATTTGTGTGTAGGTATTTGGCATTAATAATCAATGTTCTTTATGGGTTGGCATTAAATCTGTCGTCCCTACGGGACTTGCCTTCCTGTTATATTAGCGCTACCAATATGTTGTCCCTACGGGACGGCAACCCGTGTTTTACAATATACTTTCATTGATTTTTGCAAATGGGTTTGCTCTTATTACTTTAGCTTTTAAACTTTCCCATTTAGCAGCATCGGTTAGTGCCTGATAAAACCTGAAAGAATCTGTATTGCCTGCTTCGTCAGTAAAAGTTATTATATAAGCAAAGTACATTGTCTTTGCCTGAAATGAACCGGTCATATCTCTTTCAATACCTACAATACTAGCGTAGGCTATCAATTTTTTATTTTGTTGAAAATAGACGGCATCTTCCTTAATATCAAATGCTGAATTTTTATTCATATTGACATAGCCAAAATATAAAACTCCAATAATAATTAGTATGACGAGAAGCTCTATCATTTTATATTTTCATATTTGTTTTAATTCAACGCCCTGCAATGGCGGCATGCCATAATTATCAGCAGGGGCCATCGCCATGTGATAATTTGGTAGCAGATGAACAAAGGTATATAGTACAAGAAGTGACACAACAAAGCTAAATAAAACTACCAAGGCTTGCCCCAAAAGAGTATTCAATCACTCCAAAACAACCGCCGTCCCGATATTTACCGGGACGCCGGTTGGTAAGATTTTACTGA
>CAYRRL010000110.1:0-8305 GCA_964426665.1 uncultured Ferruginibacter sp.
TTGTTTTTTCTTCCCACAGTTTTTGCCAATCGGCATGAAGCGACATGAAATCTTTTTGCTGCGAAACAGTTTCAATATCTATGAACAGGAAATTTTCTAAAGGCATTTTTTCAATCATGGCATGGTTGTTTTTATAAATATAAAAAAGGATTGCTGTTTATGCAACCCCTTGTGTAAATATTTTTTGCCTGTTTTAAAAAGTAATGCCCACAAATATTTGAATCGCCTGGTTGCGCCATGCTTTGCCGGGCTCCATAGCTGTGGCTTTAATATCAGACAGGCCGTATTTGTACCTGGCGCCCACATTCACCACAGGCAATTGTATCCACAGCCCGCCAATAGCGCTCCAGTCGCTGTTTTTATAAATATTGCCGCCGGTTTTAAGGCTGTCAACCGTTTCGCTAAGCCTTGCGCCAAAGGCAGGGCCAACCTGCAATTTTACATGCTTGCTTTCGCCCACATTTATATTCAGCAGCAAAGGCACTTCAAGGTAATTGAGCTTGGCTTTTTTTTGCCCGCCACCCCTGAACAAATCATCATATACATCAGTTGCATCGTTGCTGAATTCAGAGGAAGACTGCACAAAATTTATTTCTGGCTGCAGGCCAAAGCGGCTGCTGAAATTAAATTGCAAAAAGCCGCCTACTTGATAGTTGTAATTAAAGCCGCTTTTGTAAGACTGGCCAGTTATTTTATTGATGTTAACGCCGGCCTTGCCGCCAAAACGGAAAAAGCTTTCGCTGTCTGCTTGTTTGAATTTTGGCTCCTGGGCTGCTGCGGTGCAGGCCGAAGCAAGCAGGGCAACGGATAAAATGTATTTCAGCATAATAATTGTTTCTGTGCTTACAGGCCAAAATTATACCAATTAGTTTATAGCCAAAGTTTTATATTTCTTTTATGCTTTTGGTAATAAGGGTTGCTATGGCCTTTTGTAACTTTCTTGTAAAAAGCCTGAACGGCTTGTATTTGCCTCAATGCTTTCTTATATTTGACTTTTATTATATCACTCAAAAAATAAACAATGAAAAAATTATTGATTGCATGCGCTGCTTTTGTTTTTGCAACAACCGTTGCAAACGCACAGGAAGCAAACAGTGCAGAAACAAACAAAGAACTAAAGGCAAAGTTGAAAAAAGTGAAGGAACAAAACCTGAATGCTTCTTTTACGGAAGCCGGCCTTTCGGAAGAGCAGATAAAAGAAGCCAAAGCAGTGCTTGACGATGCAAAAGAAAAAAGCAACAAGCTGAAAGAAGACAATTCGATGGCTGAAGAGGATAAAAAAGCCAAAAAAGAAGCAATAAACCAGGAAAAAAATGGCAAGCTGAAAGAGATAATGAAAGATAAGTATAAAGCCTGGGGCGAAATACGCAAAACTCAAAAAGCACAGGAAGAGGAAATGGCTGCAAAAATTGCACAATAGACAAAGTAATTAGTTCTAGTATTGGCCGCCCAGCAGGGGCGGCCAATTTTATTTGCATGGGTATTTAAAATAACGGCACATAAAAATTTTACCGGCAGGGAAATGTTTTATTTTTAGCATACACTTTCTTTATTCATGCGCCGCCTTCTCATAAAAGTATTTGCAAAACCTGTTACCTGGCTGGCCAATAAATTCAGCAGCAGGCCCAGCCTGCAACGTGTGCATGAAGCGCTTACTAAATTATTTGAAGAAAGCAAAAGCCGCTCCGGCAAAAAAACAATTACAATCGAAGCAGGCATTGATGATGCAAAGTTTATCATCTTCAGCGACCAGCATAAGGGAGCCAAAAATGGAAGCGACGATTTTATGGTGTGTGAGCCAAATTACTTGGCGGCGCTGGAGTATTATTTCGACAAGGGCTTTCATTTTATTTCATTAGGCGACGAAGAAGAACTTTGGGAAAATACTGTATGGCCAGTAAAAGAAAAGAACAAGCCTACTATTGCTGTTCAAAAAAAATTCCTGTTGCAAAAACGCTTTACAAAAGTATATGGCAACCACGACATCTTTTGGAACAATGACCCATTTGCAGGGATGCATTTGAAAAGCATGTATGGCGAAACAGTAAAGGTTTATGAAGGGGTTTTAATACACCTAAAAGCAGCAGAGGCAGCCTTGCCTATTTTGCTTACGCATGGGCACCAGGGCGATGGGCAAAGCGACGGCAACTGGTTCAGTGCCTGGTTTGTGTCAAGAATATGGGCGCCGCTGCAAACATACCTGCGGCTCAACCCAAACACGCCTTCTGCAAGCGATGAACTGAAAACGGCTCACAATCTTTTTATGTACCAATGGAGCGAAGAGGAAAACAACCCTGTGTTAATAACAGGCCACACCCACCAGCCTGTATTTGCGTCACTCACACATTTGGAAAGGCTGTATAAAAATTTAGACACCGCTAAAATAAATACTGATGAAGCTGCCATAGCAAAATTGAATAAAGAGATCCGTTACAAACAAAATGAATTTGATTTTATATCGGCTAATTATAAAAAGATGAAGCCTTATTATTTCAACAGCGGCTGTTGTTGTTTTACAGATGGCGATATAACCGGCATTGAAATATCCGATGGGAAAATCAGGCTTATCAAATGGAAGAAAAAAAATGCTGCATCAGACAGGATTGTATTGGAAGAAATGAGCCTGGCCCAACTCCTTTAACCATCTCCCAAAAATGTTTAGATTTAATTAACACCGATTCGCATCCCGTTAACAAATAGTTTTAAAACTGCTGTTTACTTTAGGGGTACAAACAAACGGCATGAAAAAAGCATTACTTGACAGGTTGTCCGTTCCCTTCGATTTCAAATTTTTAATGCCCCTGTTTTTTCCAAACGGGAGAAGGCAGGGTGCATTTTTAATCCCAATCCCTATTTTTTTGAAAAACAAATTTCCTTTGAAATAATTTACAGCCCTTAACCAGCAGCAAAAAATGGCCCCCGATACATTGGGGGCCTCTTTATTTGCTCCAGTACAAAAACTTTATTTGCATGCATTGCCAACTACTTTCCCTCCGCCATCAACAGGCATATTCCCAATAGCCCTGTCTTTTAATTTGGCGTTTACAAAACTAATACGCATGTTCTGTGCTTTGCCTTCAGGCGTACTGTTGGTGGCAATCGGTTTGTGCCCGCCAAAGCCCACCGGCAATAAACGGTTGCAGTTAACACCCAGCGAAACCAGCTTTTCGCAAACAGCATCAGCCCTTTTTTCTGAAAGCAATTGATTGGCTGCTCCATCGCCGCTGTTGCTGGTGTGTGCTTCCACTCTCAGCAATGTGATATATGTTTTATCGTCAAGGTATTTTTTTATTGACTGCAATGCTGCATCGCTGGAAGGCAGCAATTCTGCCGTGCCTGTTTTGAATTGTATTGAAGCGGCAGTTTTTACTTCGTTGTTTTCAATTTTGTAATCCTGTGCTATGGCAGAAAATGCTGTTAGGCAGCAAATACTTAGCATCAATAACTTTATCTTCTTCATTACTTCAATTTTAGGAAAGCAAATTCGGTAAATTTTCAGATACGGCAATACCGCTTAATGAAAATTTAAACCAGAACAAATGGAATAGCCAATCAAAACTTCTGTTAAAATCATTATAGTGCCTGACAATAAAAAGTTCCTTCCTTTTCTTTTTGTTGCTGCATCACGGCTCAATAAAAATGATATGCCCATAATCAAAAAAACTACCGGCACTAACACGAACAATGCTAATAAACCTAAAAAGCCCATAAAAATTACATTGATGAACGGGCAATTGCCCTTTCTTTTTGCAGCTGTTTCAAATAATCTTCTTTATCGTCACGGTAAAAAAGGTTCATTGTCTCAAAAGGGATAATGCGCCCGTCTTTATGCACAATATGCACACAGCTTTTTTTAATGGCTCTCACATCAAAGTCATACGCATCAATAAACCGCATGATGATAATGCGGAACAGATTATCATAACTTAATCCCGGCGCATCAATTTGTGGAAGGCAGCAAAGCAGTTGTTTCATGTTGTCATTCACTTTGTCAACAGAAATGCCCGTGCTGAAAATTTTTATCATCTTTTCTTTCAGCGCTTCGTCCTGTTCATATACGATTGTGTTGCGGCTGTTATCAAGCAATACCGCCGGGTCAATGTACCTTGTCAATGGAAAAACCTGCCCCGCTAATTTTAAAGCATACCCCATCACCAAAGCATCTGGGTTGCAGGGCACAGGTATCAAATCATTAGGCTCGAAAATATTTGACTGCTCAAGTATCTTTTTCCTTACGCCGGTCATTGTTATCCTTCCTGTTGCCGGGTCAAAGTTTTCTGTTCTTCCTGCAATTTGTGTTGGCTGGAAGGTAACGCCACGTACACATTTTTGCTGCAATGCAAATTCAATAATCTTTCCAATCTCATCATCATTTACGCCTTGTTGCAATGTCACTACTAATGTTGTTGAAAGATTTAATGCATTCAAATGTTCCAATGCTTTTATCCTAGTATCGGTCAAATCTTTCCCTCTTAATAGTTCCAATGCTTCGGGCTTGAATGAATCAAACTGCAAATAGATTTCAAAATCGGGCATGTATGAAGCCAGTTGTTTTGCAAACTCAAAATCTTTTGCAATGCGGATGCCGTTGGTATTAAGCATTAAATGCTTGATTGGTTTTTTCCTGGCTATATCCATGATGGCAAAAAAATCAGGGTGTATGGTTGGTTCGCCGCCGCTTATTTGTACTACATCAGGTTCGCCTTCGTTGGCAACAATAATATCAAGCATCTTCTCCACTTCTTCCACAGTCCTGTGGCGGCCATAATGAGGGCTGCTCATGGCATAGCAAGTGGGGCATTGCAGATTGCAGCGGTCGGTTATTTCAACAACCGTTAAGCAACTGTGCTGCTCATGGTCCTGGCAGAGGCCGCAATCATAAGGGCAGCCGTAATGTGTTTTTGTATTGAAATGGTGCGGCATTTCAGAGGGCTTATTGTAATTGCGGATATTTTTATAATACGGCACATCATCAGCCATCAGCACTTTTTCAAAACCATGCTCGGGGCAATTCTTCAGCATGAAAACATTATCGTTTTCAAAAACAATTTTTGCATCCACTCTTTTTAAGCAGGTGCTGCAAATACTTAAAGTGAAATCGTAGTAAGTATAGGGGCGTTCCGGCATATGGTAAGTTTAAAGTTGTCCCGATAGCTATCGGGATTAAGATTTAAAGTTAGAAATCGTGATTGAAAATAATTCTTTCTGCTGAATGTAAATGATGCTGTAATAAACTAATCCTGTTATTGCAGTGATTTGTATTGTTGAGAGGCCAATGCCAAAAGTGTAATGCGGCTTTATAAAATCAAGCAGGAAGCGGAACAGGCAATAGGCTATCATAAAAAATTTAAACCGGAGCCCATTCGCAAGCTGGTTTCTTTTTTCAAATTGAATAAAAACAAGCCACAACAATAGCAAAAAGCCAATTTCATACAAGGCAACAGGATGGCGCAGTTTGCCATCACCCAAATTTATGCCTGTAAAAAAATCAGTTATAGAGCCGTAGGTTTCTTCATATACGCCCATGCTAAAGCAACCAATGCGGCCAACAATTAATGCCAGTATAATGGGGTAAGTAAATAGATCGCCGCTGTTCTTTTTTTCGCCAATTATTTTTTTCATTGCCTCCACTCCAAACAGGCCGCCGAGGAAACCACCTAAAACTGTTTTGTTTTGGTATATATATAATAATTTGTTGGTGGCAGCCATTAAAGCATCGGGGTTTTCCAAAGCACCAATTACCCTTGAACCGAAGATGGCGCCAAAGATGGCGCCAATTAAAATCCATAACCTGTTATTGCTGCTTATAAAGTCTTTGTTTCGTTTACGCAACCACAGGTAATAACGAAAACCAGTAAAAAAGGCAAGCAATTCAAAAACACTGTGCCAAAGGATTTGTGCATGGCCAATACTGAAATGGAAAGGAAAAGACAAGGCTTTTTCAGGAAAGATATAGAAACTGTTAAACTGTTGGCAATAAATATTGTTAAGCATAGCATTTAAAGTTTGAGCCTGATGGGCTGAGATGAGCAAAGAAATGATGCCCAAAGGCTGGCGGATAGCAGTGGAAAGCCCGGTGATGATTTGTGCAAGGCTTCTGTGCCGGACTTGCAACGGATAGCCGCTACTGAAGCTAAATTGTGTATTGTGGCAACAGCCCCAAACAATAAAAAACATACCTTTACAGCGTAATTATTGAAGCATGGAAATTAAAGCAGGCCCGTTACTCTCCGGAATTGACAGCCCCGCAGATCTAAAAAAACTAAGCAAAGAACAGATGCACCAGGTGTGCGACGAACTGCGCCAGTATATTATTGACGTGGTAAGCGTGCATGGCGGCCATTTTGGCGCAAGCCTTGGCGTGGTGGAATTATCGGTGGCACTGCATTATGTGTACAACACGCCTTACGACCAATTGGTGTGGGATGTAGGCCATCAGGCTTATGGGCATAAGATACTGACCGGGCGCAGGGATGTTTTTCCTACCAACAGAAAGTATCATGGATTAAGCGGTTTCCCTAAAAGAAGCGAAAGCGAATACGACACGTTTGGCGTGGGCCATTCATCCACTTCTATCAGTGCGGCTCTCGGCATGGCAATGGCAGCCAAATACAAAGGCGAAACCGACAGGAAAACAGTTGCAGTGATTGGGGATGGCGCAATGACAGCCGGGCTTGCATTTGAAGCAATGAACCATGCTGGCGTAGCAGACAGCGATATGCTGATTATCCTGAACGATAATTGCATGAGCATTGACCCTAATGTGGGCGCATTAAAAGAATATTTGACAGACATTAGTTTGTCGCCAACATATAACAAGCTGAAGGAAGATGTCTGGAACATGCTGGGCAAATTGCCGGTGGGCAAAAATTTCAGCCGAAAGATGGCGCATAAACTTACAGAAAGTGTAAAAGGAGCCATTGCCAGCAAGTCGAATTTGTTTGAAGCATTCCAGTTGCGCTACTTTGGGCCGATTGACGGGCACAATATCAGCAAGCTGATTGAAACATTAGAAGATTTGAAGAAAATACCCGGGCCAAAAATTTTGCATATACTAACGGTAAAAGGCAAAGGCTACGAACTGGCAGAGAAAGACCAAACCAAATGGCATGCGCCCGGCTTGTTTGACAAAGTAACCGGCGAGATACAGAAGAAAACTTTTGATATGCCGCAGCCACCAAAATACCAGGATGTGTTTGGCCATACTATGATTGAACTGGCAGAGATGAACGAGCGCATTATGGGTATTACGCCTGCTATGCCAAGCGGCTCATCTTTAAAGTATATGATGGAGAAAATGCCGCACAGGGCTTTTGATGTTGGTATTTGCGAACAACATGCCGTAACATTAAGCGCTGGCTTGGCAACCCAGGGCATGAGGGTGTTCTGCAATATTTATTCTTCTTTTATGCAAAGGGCGTATGATATGGTGGTGCATGATGTAGCGATACAAAAACTGCCTGTTGTATTTTGTTTAGATAGAGCAGGATTAGTAGGAGAGGATGGCCCAACGCACCACGGCTGTTACGATATCGCTTACATGCGCTGCATACCAAATATGGTGGTAAGCGCCCCGATGAATGAAAGGGAATTACGCAACCTCATGTACACGGCACAATTGGAAAAAAACCAATACCCGTTTGTTATACGCTACCCACGTGGCGAAGGCATGATGCCGGAATGGAAAACGCCTTTTGAAGAGATACAAATTGGCAAAGGGAGAAAATTAAAAGATGGCGAAGACGTTGCAATATTGTCTTTTGGCCATCCCGGCAATTTTGCTGCAGCAGCCATTCGTGATATTAAGGCAGAAGGCATTAACCCGGCGCATTACGATATGCGTTTTGCAAAACCTTTAGATGAAGAGCTATTGCATGAAGTGTTTGGCAAATTCAATAAAGTAATTACAATTGAAGACGGAACTGTGCAGGGCGGCTTTGGAAGCGCTGTGCTGGAATTTATGAATGAGCATGGCTACAAAGCGGATGTAAAAATTATGGGCATACCAGACAGGTTAGTTGAACACGGCACACCTAAGCAACTATATGCAGAGATTGGGTTGGATGCAAATGCGATTGCAGATGCGGTGAGGGAAATGGTGAAGGATAAAGTAAAGGTGAGTGCGGCTTTTCAGTAAGCATTTTTTGGAATAATATTTTTAATCCCCGGCTTTAGCAGGGGATTTTGTTTTGGAGCCAGCTGTGAAATTATTTTCAGTTTCAGTGGCGCCGCACACTTTTGCAGAAAATCTCTATTGCTCTTTACTGCACCTGCACATCATCATTCACCACTGCATTAGTTTCAA
>CAYRRL010000111.1:0-8241 GCA_964426665.1 uncultured Ferruginibacter sp.
AAACTTTCTAAAAAAATACAGAGGGCAAAACCCGGCTTGGCGTAGAAGCGTGCCATGCAGGCTAACCAGTTGCATTAAGTTTTAGCCGCCCGGCTAAATGCTTTCCATAGTAATTATCTCTTTCGTACTTTTCGTTTTAAATAACTGGTATGAAAAAGATAATTTTTTTATTTATTGCTGTCGCAGCTTCCTGCATTGCATTTTCCCAAAACACAGATACGACAGCATTTCCCGATAGCTGGAGCGATGGCCAATACTACACCATCAATGGCGCTAAGTTATGGGTAGTTACCGTTGGCAAAGGCGAGCCGCTTATCATCATTCCCGGCGGGCCCGGCGGCAACCACCTGGCTTACAGGGGTTTTGATTCGCTGTCAAGAAAAGGGAATATCCAGTTAATTTACTTTGATGCGTTTGGCAGGGGGAAGTCTGACACAGCAAAAAATGTGAAAGAATATTCTATTGCAAGGGATGTGGAAGATATTGAAGGGCTTAGAAAAGCACTGGGCTTTGAAAAAGTTAGTTTGCTTGGCCACTCTTATGGCAGTTTAGTAGCACAGAGCTATGCATTGAAGTATGGAAAAAATGTTTCGCATTTAATTATTGCCAATGGTTTCCACAGCGGCGTAATGTGGCAGGAGAATGATGACAACAGCAACCATGAAATAAAAACAAATTACCCTGAAGTGTGGGAAGAGTTGATGGCAGCAAGAAAAAAAGGCGCTGTTAGCAGCAGCGAAAACCACCAGGATATTTATGGCCGTGTGCCTTACGGTTTTTTATATGCTTACAACCCTGATAAATTTATCAACCGTGGCAAAAGAAAGCCATACCCAAACCCATTCAATACAAAACTTTATTACCAAATTGTTGGGCCTGATGGCGATTTTGTTGTAACCAATGACATGAAGAAATACGATGTGAGGGCAAAACTAAAAACATTAAAAATGCCGGTGTTAATTATTGCTGGCCGCTATGATAGAGTGGCCGTTCCCTGGATGCAGGTGAAGTACAAAGAATATTGCCCGCAGGCGCAATTTGTGATGTTTGAAAAAAGCGGCCACAACCCACAGGTAGAAGAACCAGAGAAAGAATTCCCTTTAATTGTTGATTTTTTAAGCAAGTAATTTCCATGTCATTATTATTAAACCGAACAGAATTTGGCAACCCTGCCAACGCAGGCAATGTATTAAGCCGTGAAGAAGCTTATCAGTTATTAAAAGATTGGGTAAAGAATGAGCGGCTGCAATTACACATGAAACAGGTGGCGCATTTAATGAAATGCTGGGCTGCGGAAAAAGAAAATTTGAATGAAGCCGGTCAGTGGCGCTGGGAAATGGCAGGCTTGCTGCATGATGCAGACTGGGATCAGTGGCCAGATCAACATTGCAAAAAAATAATAGAAAAACTGGAAGCCAGGAATATTGACCCGGAAATTATCAGGGCCATTGCCAGCCATGGCCCCAACCATTTTGGCGTGCAGCCAGAAACACAAATGGATAAAATGCTGTATGCTTTTGATGAATTGAGCGGCCTTGCTCATGCATATAGTTTAATGCGCCCCGGCGGATACGAGGGCATGGAATTAAAAGGGCTGCAAAAAAGGTTCAGGGAAAAAGGTTTTGCTGCTAATGTGAACCGTGAAGAGATATTGGATGCCATGCAAAGGGCGCATGTGGAACTTGAATATGTAATGCAGTTTATTATTGAGAAGCAGGGTGAAGTGAAATGAACTTTAAACCATTAAACCTTGAACTTTAAACTGCTTTTATCTCTGCCAACAAATCCTGCAGCACTTTTTTTGCATCGCCAAACAGCATGCTTGTTTTTGGCTGGAAGAATAAATCGTTTTCAATACCGGCATAACCGGGCTTCATGCTGCGTTTGTTTACAATGGTAGTTTTGGCTTGTTCCACTTCCAGTATCGGCATACCGTATATTGGAGAGGCTGGGTCTGTTTTAGCAGCAGGGTTCACCACATCGTTTGCTCCAAGTACCAACACAACATCTGTAGTTTTAAATTCATCATTGGCCTGCTCCATTTCTAATAATTTATCATAGCTCACATCTGCTTCTGCCAGCAGCACATTCATGTGGCCGGGCATACGGCCGGCAACAGGATGTATAGCGTATTTAACTTCAACGCCTTTGTCTTCTAATATCTTTTCCAGTTCATGGCAAGTATGTTGCGCCTGTGCTACCGCCAAACCATAGCCCGGAACGATGATCACTTTGTTTGCATACGCCATCACCATCGCAGCATCGCTTAAACTTATTTCCTTATAATGCCCCTGTTCTTTTGAACCGCTTGCCCCAGTTGCAGCACTGCCTCCAAACGAACCAATCAATACGTTTAATAGAGAACGGTTCATGGCTTTGCACATGAGTATGGTAAGTAATGTGCCTGCAGCACCTACGAGAATACCACCGGTGAGCATTGCTTTGTTATCATACAGAAAACCATCGCAAGCTGCTGCCACACCAGTGAAAGAGTTGAGCAAAGAAATTACAACGGGCATATCGGCACCGCCGATTGGAAGGACGAAGAATACGCCATATAATATTGATAAGGCGAAAATTGAATAGAAGAGAATTTTCACCTTTAGTGGAGCAATAAATTCTATATCCTCACCAGTCAGTTTCATTGAATAGCCTTTGTCAGCTATGTTAATCAAATAGATTGAGCCACCAACAATAAGGCCTAAAAAAAGTAAACTCAAAATCTGTTGGCCTTTGAAACTATAATCTTTAATCTTACCATTTAATTTGCCCCATGCAATAATACTTCCAGCAAATGAAACAGAACCAATTACTAATCCCGCCATTATAATTATTAATGAAGCAGAAGATATGTGCGTTGGTAATTCCGTAGGCCCAAGTGCTGAAAGTGGTGGGTAAATAGTGACTCCCTCTCCTTTGAATGGAAAATCTATTAAGTGATTAAACTCAACTATCGAGATCAACATCGCACAAGCCCCGCCCATTCCATTAAACAAACTCACCATCTCCGGCATCGCAGTCATCTTTACTTTCTTTGCAGCCAAAGTGCCTACAACAGCTCCAATGAATAAGCCACTGAAAATCCAGATGTAGTTACCAAGCCTTTGCCCATCTTCTTCATACAAAAAAATAGTGCCGAGTATAGCAACCGCCATGCCTGTTGCGGCAACCAAATTCCCTTTTCTTGCAGTGGCAGGGTTACTAAGCATTTTAAGGCCCAGTATAAAAGTTACTGAAGCGATGAGATAACAAAGAGTAAGAATATTAATGTCCATTATATTTTTGTTTCACGCCAAGTAGCAAAGGAGCAAAGTGGCAAAGATTTAATTCGTGTAATTCATTTTAATTAGTGTAATCACTCACTTTTTCTTTTTAAACATTTCCAGCATCCTGTCTGTAACTACAAAGCCTCCCACCACATTCAGCGTTCCCAATATCACTGCTAAAAACCCTAATGCCAGGGCCAGGTAATTATCATGCTCTGCTTTGCCCATTACAATGATGGCTCCAATAATAACAACACCATGTATTGCATTTGCGCCACTCATCAGCGGCGTGTGCAACACACTTGGCACTCTTCCTATTACTTCTATACCAACAAAAATCATCAATACAACTATGTAAATGATTTGCTGGTTTTGATGAACCCACTCTAACATGATTACTAATTTTATTTACAGCAATGCTTTTATTCTTTCGTTTGTTATTTCACCATCATATGCAATACAAGTGCCTTTCACCAAATCATCTTCAAAATTCAAATTGAGTTTTCCTTCTTTATCAATGATGAGTTGCAAAAAGTTCAACACATTTTTACCGTATAACTTGCTGGCATCGCTTGGCATAGTAGCAGCCAAATACGAATTGCCAACAATGGTTACGCCATTATGTGTGATGGTGGTGTTGTCTTGGGTATATTCTGTATTGCCGCCCGTTGCTGCAGCTAAATCTATAATAACAGAGCCTGCCTTCATTAAATACATCATTTCGTCTGTTATTAATACTGGCGCTTTCTTACCGGGTATTTGTGCAGTTGTAATTATTATATCTGCTTTAGCAACGCTCTCTCCTATTTTTGCTTTTTGCCTTTGCAAAAAAGCATCGCTTTGCTCCACCGCATAGCCGCCCGCCTGGCTGGCATCTGCAGCGCCTTCCACTTCCACGAATTTTGCGCCAAGGCTTTGCACTTCTTCTTTTACTGCCGGCCTGGTGTCAAACACTTCCACCACAGCGCCCAAACGTTTTGCGGTGGCAATAGCCTGCAAGCCTGCAACACCTGCCCCGAGTATTAAGGCCTTCGCCGGCGGGATGCTTCCTGCAGCCGTCATAAACATTGGGAAATATTTGGGGTACATGTTGGCGGCAGTTAACACCGCTTTGTAGCCTGCAATGTTTGCCTGGCTGCTCAATACATCCATGCTTTGTGCACGGGTGGTACGTGGCAGCATGTCCATGCTGAAGACTGTATATTTTTTACCTGCCCATTCCCTTATGATTGAAGGGTTGTATAATGGCTGAAACACCCCAAGTATTATTGTTCCCGGTTTGGCGTTTACTGTTTGGGGCTGATTGATAGAGAGTACTATATCGGCAGTTTCAAAAACCTTTTCCCCTGATGAAATTGCTGCGCCTGCATCTTCATATTTTTTATCGGGCGCAAAAGCCTTGCTCCCTGCACCGGCTTCAATGAGGGCGCTTACATTCCATTTTTTTAAAACAGCAATATGTTCGGGCAGTAAGGATACTCTTGTTTCCGGGGATGGTTCTTTTAAAACACCAATAATCATAAGCAGATGAATTGCCGCTAAGATAAGGTGAAAATAATTTGGCATTGCCCCGCTTAATGAAATTTATGCTGCTTCGCCGCCATTTGTTTAAAAGCGGATAGTAAAATGCTGCTTTGCTTTAAAATCAGGATTGATAAAAACCAGCCCTATAAAAAACAAGTCAACCGTTAATGTTACGGCGTGATGGTTTTTTATCTCTTCCCATGCGGCCTCCATTTCCCGGCTCCAGTGTATATCGTCGAAAACAAGAATGGTTGAGGGGGTTGAGAAGTTTAAGAGTTGAGAAAAGTACTCAACCGTAGGCTCTTTTCTGTGGTTGCCATCAACAAAGGCAAAATCAACTTTGCCAATTTTAGCCAGCAATGGCGAAAGTGTTTTTGCAAAATCGCCTTCTGTTAAACGGGTATTTTTTATTTGCAAAACATCAAAATTGTTTTTTGCGATGGCGGCAATGACAGATGAGCCCTCGCAGGTGTAAACTGTTGCATTTTCATTGCCCTTTGCCAAATAGGATGCAGTTATGCCAAGCGATGTGCCTAATTCCAACACAACAGCAGGCCTGTAATGCTGCACCATCCTGAACAATAACTGGGCAAACTTCTTTGGCTTTAATGATGAAGAAGCAATGTTTTTAACTACCCGTTTATTTGATTTCATTACAGCAGAGCCTGCGCCAAAATCTTCAATTTCAATTGTGGTATTGTCCTGAAGCAATTGCTGCCTTTGCTGTTCAATTATTTTGTAGCAATCATATCCCTTTTTATCCCTCAATACATTTTTAATAAAGCCAAAAACAAAAGGCGAATGCATGCCGTGCCCTTTTCCGTTGGAAGCGGTGATGTAATAGCTGAAATATTTTTTTGCTAATTGAAAACTTGAATACACGTGAATAAGGAATAAGAAATGAAAAATAAGAAATAAGGAAGTTGCAATCTTTCTATTTCCTCACCCATTTTTGAAATGAATAAGCATAAGCATGCTTTTCATCTTTATCAAAATCTTCATTGCTTTCTAATTGCCACACTTCTTCATGCAAAATGGGAAAGTAAGTATCGCCATTTATTTCTGTATGGACACGGGTAAGATACACTACATCTGCTTTGTGCAATGCATCTTTATAAATTTCGCCGCCGCCAATTACGAATGCCTGTTTATAATTGGCTGCTTCTGCTTTGTGCAATGCATCTTTTAAAGATGTGGCGCTGGTTACTCCTTTTGCTTTCCAATCCGCTTGCCTTGTTATCACAATATTCATCCTGCCGGGCAACGGCTTATTTACCGATTCAAAAGTTTTGCGCCCCATGATTACCGGCATGCCCCAGGTTGTATTTTTAAAAAACTTCAAATCGTTTGGCAAATGCCAAAGCAACTGGTTGTTCTTACCAATGGCATTATTGTCAGCAGCAGCCACTATTATTGAAATGTGCATAAAAAGAAATTAATTTACACTGCAACGGGGGCCTTAATTGCCGGGTGGCTCTGATAGTCCACCAACTCAAAATCTTCATATTTAAAATCAAAAATATCTTTTACCTCCGGATTAATTTTCATTTGCGGCAATGGGAATGGCGTTCTTGTCAATTGCAATTGAGCCTGCTCAAAATGGTTGCTGTATAAATGGGTATCGCCACCAGTCCATACAAAATCGCCCAAATCCATATTGCATACCTGTGCAATCATCATTGTAAATAAAGCATACGAAGCAATATTAAACGGCACACCCAGAAAAACATCAGCGCTGCGTTGGTACAACTGGCAACTTAGCTTCCTTCTTCCATTGTGAGAAGGCCCTGTATAAAATTGAAACAAACAATGGCAGGGCATCAGTTTCATCTTGGGCAAATCAGCCACATTCCATGCACTGATAATGATGCGCCTGCTGTCTGGGTTATTTTTTAATTGATGGATTACGTCTTTTAGTTGGTCTATCTCCACATCATCTGCGCCTTCCCAACTGCGCCATTGCTTGCCGTACACGGGGCCAAGGTTGCCATCTTCATCTGCCCATTCGTTCCAAATAGAAACTTTATTGTCGTTGAGGTATTTAATATTAGTATCCCCTTTAATAAACCAGAGCAATTCGTAGATGATACTTTTTAAATGGCATTTTTTTGTAGTAACTAAAGGAAAACCTTTATTCAAATCAAAACGCATTTGATAGCCAAACACACTTCTGGTGCCCGTGCCTGTACGGTCGCTTTTATCAGCGCCGGTATCTAAAATATGTTGTAGCAGGTTAAGGTATTGTTGCATGGCTGCAAAGTAATGGAAAATAATCCCGATAGCTATCGGGAGAAAGGTGAAAAGTTATTAAGTGAAACCCGAACTTTATCACCAAATAAAAACAATGGATATTAAAATAAGAGAAGCCAAAAAACAAGACTGCCCACGGATGATGGAATTAATAAAAGAACTGGCAGAATATGAAAAGGCCCCGGAGCAGGTAACTGTAGGTTTCGATCATTTCGTAGAAAGCGGCTTTGGCGCCAACCCGGTTTGGTGGGCATGGGTAGCTGAAGTTGATGGCAAAGCAGAAGGTTTTGCATTGTATTATGTGCGCTACTCCACATGGAAAGGCCAGCGCATGTACCTGGAAGACATAATCGTAACAGAAAAAATGCGTGGCCTGGGGCTTGGCAAAATGCTGCTTGATAAATTGATTGAAGTGGCAAAAGAAAAAAGATATAGTGGCATTATGTGGCAGGTACTTGACTGGAATGAGCCGGCCATTAATTTTTACAAAAAATACGAAGGGGTAAAATTTGACCCGGAATGGATAAATTGCAGCCTTGAACTGGCTTAAAAGTTTTTTAGCAGGCAGGCAGCAAAAGCTCTTTTGGCAGTATCATACAGCCGTGCCTGAATATTCTTATACATAAAATTTAAACTGATGATTTCAATTCAACCCAAAAAAATTGTTGCCGCTTTTGCAGTTTTGCTGATGGCAGCAGCATCCCTCTTCATAGCCTCTTGCCAGAAAGAACTTAGCAGTGGTTTTACCATTACAGAAACGCCCCCGGACCTTGTTACCAAAATCAACAGCGCTGTATCGGGCTTTGTTACCGACGAAGCAGATGCTCCTGTAAATGGGGCTGTGGTGCAGTTTGGCGGCGCCAGCGCTTCAACAGATAAGTACGGCTATTTTGAAATAAAAAATGTGCAGGCAGTAAAACATGCTGCTGTAGTAACTGTGATAAAGCCCGGCTATTTCAACGGCATTAAAACTTTTATTGCAGCCCAGGGCAAAAGCGGTTTTTTCCGCATTAAACTGTTGCCCAAAACAAACCAGGGCAACTTTGATGCAGCCACAGGCGGCACAGTTACACTTGCAAACGGGCTTGCCGTAAGTTTCCCGGCAAATGCTGTAAAACTTGCTTCGGGCGGCGCTTATGGCGGCCAGGTAAATGTGGCGGCACAATGGCTAAACCCCGCTTCGGCAGACCTTAACCGCACC
>CAYRRL010000112.1:0-3716 GCA_964426665.1 uncultured Ferruginibacter sp.
TGATTTGGTAGTATGCTTGGTTATTTTAGGTTTAAAAAATTGAATCAATAGCCAGTTTTATTTCAGATGGGTGGCTGTCTTTAAGCAGGTAACCCCTTGCCCCGCATTTTATCATGCGGATGATGGATGTTTCATTGTTGTTCATGCTAAGCGCCATTACTTTTATCCCGGGATGGTTTTTCTTGAGCCATAGGGTGGTTTGGTACCCGTCCATCTCGGGCATTTGCACATCCATCAGCACCAGTTCGGGCTGGGTGCACAGCGGCAGCGCTTCAATAAATTCTTTCCCATTGCCCGTTTCAAGCACCACGTTGTGGTTAAGGTTTTTTAAAAGCGATGCCAGCCCGTCCCGCAATAAAGGGTGGTCATCTACCAATGCAATGTTTGCCATAGTTGCAGTTTTGTTATGGTTTTATTGGGCCTTATAGCAGGCTTGTTTAACCACGCTGCTAAACTCCGTAAAACATTTTAAAATAAAAACGGTGTTTTCACCGGAAAAAATGGGGAAAACACCGTAGGTTAAAGCAATTGCTTTTTTGGGGAAGGCGCCCTTTGTTCGAAAAGAAAGAGCCTGCTGTGCTTTGCGTTCTCTCTGTATATTTGCAGCCCTCCTGGTAATTATCGGGATTGAAAGCCCAATAGCAGCACACATTTTGAACGGAGCGCCGCCAATGGCGCCCAATCAGGGTACAACTGCCGGCAGCAAAATATAATTCATAATTTATCACCCATAACCAATAACTAAAATGTACCGTTCTCATACTTGCGGCGAACTAAGGATTGCAGATGCAAACAAAGAGGCAACCCTAAGCGGATGGGTTCAAACTGTAAGGAAGTTTGGCAGCATCACTTTTGTGGACCTGCGTGACCGCTATGGTATTACGCAACTGCTGTTTAATGAAAACCTGAACCCACAATTGGACGCTAACCCTCTGGGCAGGGAATATGTATTGCAGGTAAAAGGCAAGGTGAATGAGCGCACTAATAAGAACCCAAACATCCCGACTGGCGATATAGAAATTATTGTAAGCAGTTTTTCTATTTTAAACAAAGCCGCCACGCCTCCTTTTACTATACAGGATGATACTGATGGTGGCGATGAGTTGCGGATGAAATACCGCTTTTTGGATTTGCGCCGCAATGCTGTGAAGAAAAATATTGAATTGCGGTATGCTGTAAACAGGAGCGCAAGAAACTATTTGCATGAAAACAATTTCATGGATATTGAAACGCCGTTCCTCATTAAATCAACACCAGAAGGCGCCAGGGATTTTGTGGTGCCTTCAAGAATGAACCCCGGCCAATTTTATGCATTGCCGCAAAGCCCTCAAACATTCAAGCAACTGCTGATGGTGAGCGGCTACGACCGTTACTACCAGATTGTAAAATGTTTCCGTGATGAAGATTTGAGGGCGGACAGGCAGCCTGAGTTTACACAGATAGATTGCGAAATGAGTTTTGTGGAGCAGGAAGATATATTGAATATGTTTGAAGGCTTGGTAAAAAGGATTTTTAAGGATGTAAAGAATATTGACTACACAGAAAAAGTAGAACGCACTACCTGGGAAGAAGCGATGTGGGCTTACGGCAACGATAAGCCGGATATCCGTTTTGAAATGAAGTTGTGCAATTTGAAATTCCCTTCGCATACATTCCCTTCTAAAGAAAATATTTCATCATTGATTGCCGGAGAGTTTGCAGTGTTTAACGATGCAGAAACCGTAATAGCTATTGCAGTGCCGGGCTGCAGTGAATACAGCCGCAAGCAAACAGATGAACTGACTGAATGGGTGAAGCGCCCACAGATTGGCATGAAAGGGCTTGTATTTATTAAGTGCAATGCTGATGGCACATACAAAAGCAGCGTAGACAAATTTTACAGCGAAGACAAATTAAAAGCTATTGCTGATGCCGCAGGCGCAAAAGCTGGCGATTTGGTATTGATATTGGCTGGCGCAGAAGAAAAAACAAGGAAAGCCACCAGCGATTTGCGGATGTTCATGGCAGATAAATTGGGCATGAGGAAAGATGATGAGTTTAAATTATTGTGGGTGTTGGATTTCCCTTTGTTTGAATATGCGGAAGAAGACAACCGCTGGGTGGCAAGGCACCATCCGTTTACATCGCCCAAGCCAGACCATATTAGTGTGATGATAAACAACAACCCGAAAATTGAAAATGCAGCGGAGTATTTAAAACACCCTTACGCCAACATAAAAGCCAATGCATATGATATGGTTTTGAATGGCAATGAAATTGGAGGCGGTTCCATAAGAATATTCCAAAGGGAATTGCAGGAAAAAATGTTTGAAGCATTGGGCATGGATAAAGAAGAGCAACTGCATAAGTTTGGTTTCTTGCTGGGCGCTTTCGAATATGGCGCTCCTCCTCATGGCGGCCTTGCTTTTGGCTTCGACCGCTTGTGTGCCATCATTGGCGGTAGTGAAAGCATCCGTGATTTTATTGCCTTCCCCAAAAACAATAGCGGCAGGGACGTGATGCTGGATGCGCCGAGTGCGATTGATGCCAAACAGTTTGATGAGTTGCAGATAAAGCTGGATTTGAAAGCGTAGCTTTTATAAATAATAGAAGATAGACAGCCGCTATATTTTTTAGCGGCTTTTTTTATTTAAAATTGATTAACGAAATTTGAATAGTGAATACAAACATCCCACTCGCCGAACGCCTCCGCCCCAAATTTTTAAATGAACTGGTAGGGCAGCAGCACCTCACTGGCAAAGGCAGCATTCTCCGCACTGCTATTGAGCATGGAAAAATCCCATCCATGATTTTGTGGGGCCCGCCGGGCGTGGGCAAAACAACCATTGCCAATATCATTGCCCAAACATTGCAATCGCCATTTTACCAACTCAGCGCTATTTCATCTGGCGTAAAAGATGTAAGGGATGTAATTGATACTGCTAAAAATCAAGCGAATGTTATTTTGTTTATTGATGAAATACACCGCTTTAATAAAGGCCAGCAGGATGCATTGCTTGGCGCAGTGGAAAAAGGCATCATCACATTAATTGGCGCTACCACAGAAAACCCATCTTTTGAAGTAAACAGCGCCTTGCTCAGCCGTTGCCAGGTGTATGTATTAAAACCTTTGGATGAAAATGATTTGGTGCAATTGCTGCAACATGCTTTAAAAGAAGATGAAGTGCTGAAGAAAAAGAAAATTGAATTAAAGGAAACATCTGCATTAATAAATATTTCTGGTGGCGATGCAAGGAAACTATTAAATCTTTTGGAGATAGTTGCTGATGCAATAGGGGAAGGTGAAATAACAGACGAAAAAGTAATGGGCATTGCCCAAAAGAAAATTGCGTTGTATGATAAAAAAGGCGAGCAGCACTACGATATTATTTCAGCTTTCATAAAATCCATCCGTGGCAGCGACCCCAATGCAGCAGTGTATTATTTGGCAAGGATGATAGAAGGAGGGGAGGACGTACAATTTATTGCAAGGCGGATGTTGATTTTGGCAAGCGAAGATATTGGCAATGCAAACCCCAACGCTTTGTTATTAGCCAATGCAACTTTTGAAGCAGTAAATAAAATTGGCTATCCAGAATCGCAATTGATTTTGTCGCAATGCGCTATTTATCTGGCAAGCAGTGCCAAAAGCAATTCAGCAACCACGGCTATTGGCGCTGCGATGGATGCAGTAAGAAGCAAAGGCGATTTATCTGTGCCCCTGCATATACGCAATG
>CAYRRL010000112.1:3726-8234 GCA_964426665.1 uncultured Ferruginibacter sp.
CGCCTACAAGGATGATGAAAAATATGGGCTACGGCAAAAATTATGAGTACTCCCACAGCTACGACAACAACTTTTCGCCACAGGAATATTTGCCTCCGGAAATTGCGGGGCAAAAATTTTATGACCCGGGCAGCAACGCAAGGGAAGAGGAAATGCGGAAATTTTTGAAAAAAAACTGGAAAGAAAAGTACGGTTATTGAGCTTTGCTACGTTCTTTATCTGATAATGGCTAATTTTCCTTTTTAAAAAATTGACTATGCTTACCAAAAAACTGGTTTTGTTGTTTTGCATAACCGCTTCGGTTTTGTCTTGCAAAAAAGAAAGCACAACTAATAACAACGAGGTTAAGGCAATAAATTATGCCAATGTGCCGTATGGCAGCGATGCCCTGCAGGTTATGGATGTGTATTTGCCCGCAGGCAGAAGCCAGGCCAGTACAAAATCAATAGTGCTGCTGCATGGCGGCGCATGGGCCACCGGCGACAAAGCAGAGTTTTTGCTTTTTATTGATTCCCTGAAAAAATACCTGCCGGGCTACGCCATTTTTAATATTAATTACCGCCTTTACGGTGTGGGCGGCAATAAATTCCCAACACAGGAACTGGATACCAAAGCTGGCATAGAATTTATTTACAGCAAAAGAGCCGAATATGGAATCAGCGATAATTTTACATTGATGGGGACAAGCGCAGGCGGGCATTTGGCTTTGCTGTATGCTTACAAATATTCCACGCCGGTAAAAATTAAGCTTGTTGTTGATTTTTATGGCCCAACTGATATAAAAGATTTGTACGACCACCCGGGTTTATCGCCACAGGCAGCTCTTGCAGAAATAGTGGGCGCTACGCCTGATGCCGACCCTGGTTTGTATTTTCAATGCAGCCCCATTAACTATGCTACTAACAGCGCAGCCTGCCCTACTATTATTTTGCATGGCAGCGATGATGTGCTTGTGGACCCTGCAAGGCAGTCGAAAAAATTAAGGAACAAACTTATGATTGAGGGCGTGGCTGTGCAGTATGTGGAATACCCAGGTTCAGGGCATGGTTTCTGGGGCAGTGCCACGTATGCCGATGCATTTAGCCAAATAAAATCTTTTGCCAGCCAACACAACCCATGATGCATGTTGTAAAGAAACTGCCACCAGAATACTGCTTTAAAAAACTTTGGCTTCCATTTGTTGCCTATTTTTTTGCTATACTATTTTTTATTTTTTATAGCCAGACGGCAACTGCACAAACAGCGCCTGTTACTGTAGAAATACCTGTTGTAAAAGATACAAAAGCAGGGAACAGGCAGCGCCTCTACAAGAGTTTAGTAAACAGCATCAATAAAAATTTATCGCTGCCATTAGCAGACAGTACCGAGGAGAACTGGATAGATGCTTTTTATTCAATGGAACTGCTCCGGTACAAATCGCCGTGGGCCGAAAACAAAATTCATGAAGCTTTTAGCGGTATAGAGAAAAGAAGCGGAGCTTTTCAAAGGGCACTGATGGAGCTTGTGTATGATGCATGCCCGGTTGCTTTTGAAAAAGAGGTATTTTTTTTACTGGATACAACAACGGATGCAAAATGCTTTGCAGCCTGTGCAGAATATTTATTGAAAAAAACAAAGGCGTATGAAATAAAGGTTGTCGAAAAAGTTAGCCAGCGGAAAAATCAATACCCTGATAACCTGGTAATAAATGCGCTTTGGCAGCACATAGTGGCAACCGGGCAAAAAATGGCTATGCCGCCCGTAGCTGATTTGCTTCACCACTCATTATTCCCCAACGCAAGAATTGTTTTCAGTTTTCAAAGAAAAAACCGCAACTACCCGGGGCTGGCAATTATAAGGGACAGTGCAGGCAATTTTGTGAAAGATGGCTACGGCAATACTTTTTCAGTGCCACAATTAGCAAGAAGCATCAGCAACCTGCCCGGCTATTTAAGCAATGGCAACACGCCGCAGGGTATTTTCAGGATGAAAGGGTTTGATGTGAGCAAAAGCATTTTCATTGGGCCTACGCCAAATGTTCAATTAACCATGCCGGTAGAAACAACACTGCAGCATTTTTTTAATGACAGCACAATTACAGATTCTGTATGGTCAATGGGCTCTTACCGCAACATGCTGCCGCTATCATGGAAAAACTTCACGCCTTTTTACGAAACTTATTTTGCAGGCACCTGCGGCCGCACAGAAATAATTGCCCATGGCACCACTGTTGACCCATCGTGGTATAAAAACACGCCTTACTACCCGCTGACGCCCACCCTTGGCTGCCTTTGCACCAAAGAAATATGGGATGAAGAAACCGGCAAAAGAAAAACAAGCGGCCAGCAAAAATTAGTAGATGCTATTAAAAAGGCAGGCGGCGCTGACGGGTACTATATAGTTGTTGAATTGGATAACGAACAACGGGAAGTTGATATTAATGACATATTGCCTTTTCTGAACAAATAGTATGCGGTTGAATTGGGTATATAAAACATTTGATGAATTGTCTGTGAAAGAACTGTATGCAATTTTGCAATTACGCAATGAAGTTTTTTCTGTAGAACAAAACTGTGTATACCAGGACGCAGATGATAAAGACCAGCCAGCATATCATTTGTGCGGATGGCATGGAAACAAGCTTGCTGCTTACTGCCGTATTTTACCCAAGGGAATTTCCTATGAGCACCCAAGCATTGGCCGTGTTGTTACGTCGCCACAATACCGGAAGGGCGGCTACGGGCGGGAATTAATGAAGCTGGCGGTTGCAAAAACTATTGAGCATTTCAATGATAGTATTATAATCATCAGCGCACAATTATACCTGAAAAAATTCTACGAATCCATAGGGTTTGAGCAAATAAGCGGCGAATACCTGGAGGATGGCATACCGCATATTAAAATGCAGTTTCGCAAAACGCAATAAATTGCCACCGTATTTTCAACACATAAGCAATAATCCGTATCCTTTTCCGTTTACATAAGGTTAGCTAAGTTGTTTTCCGTGCCTGCATGGCAAGCAGCCAGCTTTAAAATCCCAAACCTTATTCGATGAAAAACTTTTTACAAAACCTTTTAACCCACATTGCGCTATCCGTCATGCTTTGTTGTTTTGCTGGCAAACCTGTCCGTGCACAGCACGCTATGTTTGATATTGGCAATGCGAAGGTGGAGGCTGGCGTAAACTTTGGCCCTACATTCTTCCTTGGCGATTTGGGCGGCAAAGTGGGCAAGGGCACCACATTTATAAAGGACTTGAACTACGAACTCACCAAACTGATGAAGGGCGCATTCATTACTATCTATCCAAATGAATGGCTTGGCTTCAGGGTGGCGGGGCAATATACTTTTGTCCAGGGCATCGACAGCATCATCAGTACAAATGGCGTGGATGAATTGTGGCGCAAGCAGCGCAACCTCGATTTCAAAAGCAATATGTGGGAAGCATACGGCGCTATTGAGTTTTTCCCAACCATGTATTTTAAAAGGAACGATGAAGATTACGACCCAAGGTTCAGGCCCTATATTTTTGGTGGCGTAGGCGCATTCCATTTCAATCCCAAAGGTTCGCTTAAAGACCAGAATGGGAATGTAACATGGCATGAACTGCAGCCATTACGGACCGAAGGGCAAGGCTTTACCCAATACCCAGACAGGAAGCCTTATAAACTAACGCAAATGAACCTCCCGTTTGGCGGCGGCTTCAAATACATTGTAAGCGACAACATTAATGTGGGGCTTGAATTGCTGTACAGAAAAACATTTACTGATTACATTGACGACGTAAGCACTACTTACATTAACCCGGATTATTTTGCTTTGAACCTGCCGGCTGCCGACGCTGCCATTGCAAGGGCGATAAGCGATAAAACGATTGGCTATGTAACACCCGGCGTTACCCGTTTCCAACCTGGCGACACCAGGGGCTTTTCAAACCATAATGATGCCTATTTCTCTTTCCTGTTAAAAATTGGTGTGCGCTTTGGCGAAGGGGGGTATGGGAATGATGGAGGCGCTAACCATGGCGGTTATGGGGGCAGATGGAGAAGCTCTACAAGGTGCCCGGTGCGTTTTTAAAAAGCAACTGACAATTAAAAACCTATATTATGAAAAACGGTTTACATATGAATCCGTTCCTGTTTAAGCTGGTGGTATTGGTAACCTGTTTTATGCTGGTAATGCTCTACAACAAATCAAAAGGGGCTGGCACAATCAGTTTTAAAAAGCATGATTCAAAATACCATCATACGATTGCAAAAAAATAAGGAAGCGATTTTTAAATTAATAAGCGCATTCGCCTTACGGCGGATACAGTGATGGAGGCAAAGGATAGTCAATCCAGCGAAGCAGGCACACACGATGTTTGCTACCCCTGAAACCACAACTTATTTTTTTGCTTTCTGTCATTGATTATTAACAAAGCCCCCGAAGTTATTCGGGGGCATTTTTTGTTTAATACCGGTTACTCAATTCTTTCGTTAAACAGTATTACTTGCGCTATTAGTAATTAACTTTATTCTGCTTTTATT
>CAYRRL010000113.1:0-8234 GCA_964426665.1 uncultured Ferruginibacter sp.
GGCAAGCAATCGTAAAATTCCCGGTTCACTTTGTGGCCGGGTTTTTTTATTGTCTCGTCCTGAAATAGGTTGACTAAAAACCAACCATTTTATGGGTTTAACTTCATCAGCATATTTTCAATAAGCCTTGGTTATCGCAACAACCCCACTTATCCAATTATTTATATACAACCCCTTAAAATATTCTCTCATTTTCAGCGTTTAAAGGGCAGAATGCAATTTTAATTATGATGACAGCAGCAGTTGTATGCCAACTGGCTGCCTTTTTTCCGTATTTACTCTGCCTTGTTTGTAATTGCTTCAAGGCTTTGCCCCATGCAAACTCTTCCTGGTTAAAGCTGCAGGTTTTACCATACATAAAATCTGATTGATGAAAAACAATTGTAGTAACCTGGCAGGGGCTGGCAGCGCCAGCGCAACTTTTGTAACTGTAGTGCTGAAAGCAGCATATAGCCTGCCGTTTTTGTTGCTGTTAGTAAGCAGCAATGCCTATGCCCAATCCCAAACATTCACTGCCAGCGGCAGTTTTAAGGTGCCGGCAGGCGTTACGAGCCTTGCCGTTCAATGTTGGGGCGCTGGCGGCGGCGGTGGCAATGTAAGCAACAACAATGTTGGCGGTGGCGGCGGCGGCGGCGCTTATGCAAGCAGCAATATAACTGTGGTGCCGGGCAATACATACAATATTGTAATAGGAAAGGGTGGCTCGGCAGGGGTATGGGGCACAAGCACAACATTCAATACAAACTCTGTTGTGGCAGCAGGCGGGGCATCCGCATTGTCAAATTCTGCAACAGGCGCTATAGGTGGCGCTATTGCTGCATCTATAGGAACAACGAGGTATGGCGGCGGCAATGGCGCAAGCGGCAGCGGCGCTAATGCGGGCGGCGGCGGTGGCGGTGCCGGCTCTACCGGCAATGGCTATAATGCAAGCGGCTCCACCGGTGGCGCAGCAAGGAATAATAACGGTGGCGCAGGCGGCGCAGGGCGTTCTGGCAGAAGGGGCAATGGCACAGCAGGTGCTGCGTATGGCGCAGGCGGCGGCGGCGCTTATACCAACCGCACAAGGCTGCGTACAGGCGGGCCCGGTGCAGACGGGCTTGCAATTATTTCCTGGGTTTGCCCAACTTATAGCTTGTCTGCAACATCTGCTTCGGGGCCAGTATGCCCGGGCAGCACTTCAACCATTTCAGTAACAGCAGCTGCAGCAAGCCTGCCTGTTGGAGTTTATACTTTTACTTATAACCTGGGTGCCCCCAATGCAGCTACAGGGCTAACGGCTGCCGTTACTGTTGCCACACCAGGCACAGCCTCGTTTACAACGGCGGCATTGGCAAATGCCGGTTCCACTACCATAACTATTACAGGCATATCATCAGGCAGCGGCACTGCTGCCTGCACCAGTTCGCTAAGCAGCAACAATACAGCAGCAATTAATGTTACCAATATTGGCCCGGCCATCACGGCACAGCCTTCATCACAATCGGCCTGCCTTGGCGGCACGCTCAGTTTTTCTGTAACATCCCCCACTGCCGTTTCATTCCAATGGAAAAAGAACGGGGTGGATATTTACGGCGCTACATCATCTTCGTATACAATCTCTTCATTTGCTGCAACAGATGCAGCTGCATACAGGGTAAATGCCATTAACACTTGCGGCACCACGGTATCAAATACCGTGTTCGCTGCTATGAAGGTTGCACAGCCGGCTGTAACAGCCAATGCAAGCGCAACCACAATATGCGCCGGCACTGCTATTAATTTAACAGCTTCAACAACTTCGGCTGTTACATTGGTTTCAGAAAACTTTAATGGCGGAACCAACGGGTTTACTGCCATCAATAACAGCACGGGCGGCACTACAGCTAATGCAGCATGGTCGCTAAGGGCCAATGGTTATTCATACAGCGGCACTGTATTCAACAGCAACGATGCAAGCCAGTTTTATTTAAGCAACAGTGATGCACAGGGCAATGGGGGCACAACCGCCACTATTTTGCAATCGCCTGCATTCAGCACACAAGGGCTAAGCGCTGCAAGTTTAACTTTTTATCATTATTACAGGTTTAATTCAGGGCCTGAATCTGCTAAAGTGGAGGCATCAACTAATGGAAGCACATGGGCAGCGCTGGCAACCTACACAAGCACACAAGGCGCCAGGAATAATTTTTCCTTAGTTACCATTAATCTTTCTGCATATTTAAACCAGCCAGTTGTTTTTATCAGGTTTAAATACGATGCTACATACGACTGGTATTGGGCAATTGACAATGTAAACATTGCAGGCACATTAAGCAGCCCGTCTTATGCATGGTCATCTGTGCCTGTTGGCTTTGTTTCCTCCCTGCAAAACCCAACAGGTGTTACGCCAACCGGAAGTACATCATATACTGCTGTGGCTACTAACGGCGCAGGCTGTTCCAATTCAGGCGCTGTTTCTGTTACTGTAAACAATGCCCCTTCAATAACTACACAGCCAATCACGCCAGCGCCAACCTGCTCCGGCAGCGGTGTGCAAACAATGTCTGTAGCAGCTACAGGTGCAGGCTTAACGTATTCGTGGAGGAGAAACGGTACGGCAGTAGTAAATGGAGGTGCAATAAGCGGCCAGGGCACAAATACTTTAACGTTGACAAACCCAACAGCGGCCAATACCGGCAATTATGATGTAGTAGTTAGCGGCACATGTGCGCCATCAGCTACATCTAATGCAGTTACAGTTTCATTAAATACAGCTACTTCTATTACCACACCGGCGGCACCTGCCAGCCAGAGCGTATTGCTGAATGCCACGCCTGCAAACCTCAGTATGGCAGCAACTGGCACGGCACTCACTTATCAATGGTATGCGGCGCTTACCAGTTGTACTAACTGTGGCGTAAGTGTTGGCAGTGCCAATGGCGGGCAAACAAATACATACACACCGCCGGCAAATACTATTGGCACAAGGTATTATTATTGTATTGCAACAGGCACATGCGGCACAGCTACCACTGCTGCGGTATCTGTAACTGTCACCAACAGCAACACATGGGCTGGCGGTGGCAGCAGCAACTGGAACACGCCAGCCAACTGGTTATTGGGTGTTGTGCCGGGCATTGCCAATGATGTGGTGGTGCCTGCAGGCAATACTCCTTACCCTGTTTTGTCTGCACCAACAGTTGTAAATAATTTAACTTTAAATGGCACAGCAACCATTGCCCTCGGCACTAATACGCTCACAATTAACGGGGCAATAAGCGGCACGGGCACTATCACCGGTTCCGATGCAGCAAGTGTTGTAATTGGCGGCAATGCCGGCACCATCAGGTTTACAGCAGGCGGCACAGGCAATTACCTTAAAAATTTTACCATAAACAATGGGGCATCTGCCACGCTTGGCAATGCATTGAACATAACAGGCGGTGCCAGTGCCAACAACGAAGGCACGCTAACGGTAACCGGCACTGGTGTTTTAAATACTGGCGGCTATCTAGCAATTAAATCAAATGCTTTTGGCACAGCAAGGATTGCCCCCGGCAATACAGCAGGCGGGTATATAAACGGCAATGTATCTGTAGAAAGGTATATCCCAATGAATGCAAGCAAAGGATGGAGGCTGCTGGCTTCAAATACTATCGGGCAAACTATCAATGCAGCATGGCAGGAAGGCGCAACAGGCGCTATGCTGAACCCTAACCCCGGTTATGGCATGAAGATAACATCAAGCGGCCCCAGCCTTGCAGCAGTGCAGGCACTCGGTTTTGATACATTGTCTCTGGGCAAATCCATTTTCAAATATATCCAGTCAACAGATATGCTTGATTATGTGCCTAACACCAACAGCACTTTGTTAAATTCAGAGCATGGTTATTTTGTATTCATCCGTGGCGACAGGAGTGCCGGCCAGTTTGGCGCAGGCGCACCAACAACATCTACAGTATTAAGAAGTAAGGGCACGTTGTTTCAGGGTGACCAGCCGGCAGTAAGTTTGTCTCCAGGCCAATATGCAATAGTCCGCAATCCTTACGCATCACGGCTTGACATGAGGCAAATTGCAAGAACAGGCGGAGCTGTAGCTGCATACCAGTTGTGGGACCCCAAGCTGGCAGGTGCTTATGGCGTTGGCGCTTTCCAAACATTTGCAAGAAATAATCTTACCGGCAATTATGAGGTATCGCCCGGTGGCGGCAGCTATGGTGCCAATGGTTCAGTACAAAATTATATTGAGAGCGGCGCTGCATTTTATGTGCAGGCTACAGGCAGTGCTGGCACTGTGCAGGTGCTAGAGAGCAGCAAAACAAGCGGCAGCCAGGTAGCATCTTTCCGGCCGGCAACGCCATTGGCAGGCACCAGCAGGGTATTGTTTAATATTTATGCTGTTAATCCATTAAGCACTGATATGGTTGATGGCGGTTTTGTTGATTTTGACAATGCCTACAGCAACGATGTGGATATGTATGATGTAAGGAAGAACCAGAACTTCAACGAAAACTTTACTGTGTTACGGAGCAATACAGAATTAGTAGTGGAAAGAAGGCAGGCTATTGCGTCAACCGATACTGTGTTCTTTAAAATGTACAATATGCGAACCCTCTCTTACCGCATGGATATTTCAGCCATTGGTTTTGATACGTTGCTTGCAAGCGCTGTGCTGGAGGATAAATACACAAACACAATTATTCCATTAAGTTTGTCAAACCTAAATACGTACACGTTTGCAGTTACATCTGTTGCAGCTTCACGTGCCAGCGACAGGTTCAGGCTTTTGTTTAGGCAGGCGGGCGTGGTGCCAGTAACTTTTGAAAGCATCAAAGCAATGCAACAGCCATACAATAAAACATTAGTAGAATGGAAAGTAGGCAATGAATCCGGCATTGCCATGTATGAAGTACAGAAATCAACCGATGGCCGCAGTTTTAGCACTGCAGCAACAGTAGCCGCCAGGAACAACAATAGCGCTTATAACTGGCTCGATAAGGATTTGAATCACCAGGACGCTGTTTTTTACAGGGTGAAAGCTATAGGGAGGGATGGGGTGTTTATTTATTCTGCAATTGTAAAACAAGGGTTGAAAGAGGGCAGTGATGGCATAACCGTATATCCTAACCCTGTGCAGGGAGCCATAGCCAATCTGGTGTTTAGCAACCAGCCGCAGGGCTTGTACAATATCAGGCTTATAGGCACAAGCGGCCAGGAAATTTATAAAACGGTTGTACAGCATACAGGCGGGAATGCGCTGCATAAAATCAAGTTGCCCAAAACAACCACTGGCAATATTGCCCAACTATTGATAGAAAGCAGTGCAACAGGGGCCCATTCAATAAAACTGTTTGTTCAGCAGCAGTAAAGCATTACGGTTTTTTAGAAGCATTTTATTACTACAAATAGATACTTGCAAAGCGGGAAAACTTGTTTTCCCGCTTTGCTTTAAAAGGGCTACTTTTAGCTTTGATACTTCCATGTTTCCAGGAATAGTGCATGTAGCTTTTGCAGCACAATAAAATTAAAAATGCCTTGCTATATGTAAAATTTTTTGGTAAGGGGGTTTTCTGCAACATTAATTTTAAAACAAAACTAACCTCATGAGTAACCTTATCTCATTCACGGGTAAATCAATTTTCAAAGAAACAAGAAAACTGCAGGGCTTTGTTTTATTGCTGCTGTTTGCCGGTAAAGGGTTTGCTCAGGGCGCACCGGCTGCAAATAGCAACTCCGGCAACAGCCAATCCCAGAGGCCTTCCGGTATATTGGTTGATGACAAACGCATCGCCTTTACTTTGTATGCCAACAACCCCGGCAGCACCGATGCGGTGGATGGCGGCCTTGTATTTTTTAATGATGTTTACAGCAATGCCGTAACCATTGAAGATGTAAGGAAGAGCACCAACTTCAACGAAAACTTTGGCATACTAAGGGACAATACAGAACTGGTGGTGGAGAAAAGAAAGGATGTAGCAGGAAAAGATTCTGTATTCTTTAAAATGTACCAGCTTCGCCAAATTAGTTACAGGCTCGATTTTGAAACAATCAATTTTGATCCTGCTGTTACCACAGTGGTATTACAGGATAATTTTACTAATACTAATACTCCAATAAGCCTTACGGCTATTACTTCTTATACATTTACCGTAAGTGCTACGGCGGGCTCGTTTGCACAAAACCGCTTCAGGCTGGTGCTTGCATCAGGCAATACATTCAGCGGCACCGGCAACTGGACAGATAACGCAAGGTGGAGCAAAGGCACGCCGCCAGCTTCTGGCGAATATGTTACAATAGCAGCAGGGGCTAATGCAACATTAAATACTGATTTTACAGCTGCAGGCCATTTAATAATGGAAGCAACAAGCACGTTGGTTGTAAACCCGGCACAAACATTAACTATTAGCGGCACAGCCGATTTTGCAAACCAATCTGTTACTTTTAAATCAGGCGCAACAGGCTACGGCTCCCTTGGGCAGGTAACGGGCACATTAAGCGGCGCTACTAACGTTACCGTTGAGCGGTATATTCCAAACAATGGCTTCCGTTCGTGGAGGTTGTTGTCAGTGCCAACTTATGGCAATGGGCAAACAATACGCCAGGCATGGCAGGAAGGCAACGCCAACCCATTGCCATTGCAAAATAACCTGCCTGACACCGGCACACAAATTACAGGCGTGTTTGCTTCGCAGGCGGCTGCAACAGCAGCAGGCTTCGACAGCACATCGGTGCAGGCCAGCATACTTAAATGGAATGGCACCGGTTGGAGCAATGTTACAAATACAAACACTGCAATCGCTAACGAAAAAGCTTACTTCCTGTTTGTGCGTGGCGAAAGGAGCAAAGGCGTAACGGGCGCTGTCACAAATTCATCAGCAACCACATTAAGGACTAACGGCACAGTGTACACAGGCGAACAGGTTTTCAATGTGCCAACCAATGGCTTCTCATTAGTGGGCAATATATATCCATCAGCAATCAACTTTACCGGGCTTACAAGGAGCAATGTTAACAACCTGTTTTATACATGGGATTCTAAAAAACAAAATGGCAACAGCCTTGGCGTTTACCAGACATTCAGCGCTATCAACAGCTTTAATTGCCTGATAAGCGGCGGCAGCTACACATTTGGCCAGCCTAATACAAAAATTGAAAGCGGCCAGGGCTTCTTTGTAACAGGCGGCGCATTAGCGGGCGGCGGCACTATCAAACTGCTTGAGCCTGCCAAGATAAGCGGCACCAGCGGCAACCTTGGTTTCCGCCCTGCGGCTATACCTGCAAAAATCGACAGCAGGCTGTATGATGAAAACAATGATATGCTTGATGCCAATGTTGCAGTTTTTGATGCAGCTTACAGCAACGAAGTGGACGCAGACGATGCGATTAAATTTGGCAACCCGGGTGCCAACTTCGCTATAGAAACAGGCAGCAAAATTTTGGCAATTGAAGGGAAGCAGCCTGTTGCTGATAAAAGCATCATCCAGTTCCGCATGTGGAATTTAAAACAGCAAACATATAAACTTGAGTTCAGCGCTGCCAATATGAATGCACCGGGCTTGTATGCAATGCTTGAAGACAGCTACCTCGGTACGGCAACTGAAATAGATTTGAGGGGAACTGTTTCCGTAAGTTTTGCCGTTAGCGCCAATCCTGCTTCTGCTGCAGCCAACAGGTTCAGGGTTGTGTTCAGCAAAGGCAAACCTGTTGTTGAAACCAGCAAGCCTGAATATGCAATTATGCCAAACCCTGTTACAGGCACCACGGTAAACATCATGTTTAAAAAACAGCCTGCTGGCAATTATTATTTAAGGCTGCTGAATATCAATGGCCAGCCAGTGGCAACCAAAACCATTGTTCATGCAGGCGGGACAAGCGCCGTTTTATTTAACCTGGCAAAACCGTTTGCAACAGGCAATTACCAGTTGGAAATCGTCCAGCCGGGCAATACCAGAGCAATAAAGCGATTGATAATTACAAGGCCGCAATAAGTTGTTTTTCTTAACAAAATCATAAAAGGCGCTCATTGTGCCTTTTATTTTTTTCCGCGTTAAACTTGCTTGCAATGTTTTCATCTATTTGTTTTGAGCAACAATAAGTTTGCATTGTTTTAAAAATTCATAACACAAAAAGAAAAAAAATGAAAAGGATTATTGCAATACTGGCTATCGCTTTTACGAGCCAGTTGGCTTTTGCACAGGAAAATGCAACTGCAGAAATGAGAAAAGAGAAAATGGAAAGGAAGATGCACCACAAGAGGGGCAAGCACAAAAAAGAAA
>CAYRRL010000114.1:0-8227 GCA_964426665.1 uncultured Ferruginibacter sp.
CGATTCTTTTTGAATCAGGTTCCATTGCAGTAGTTATAAGTTTGAAGGCGTAAAGATTGGACAAAGTTGATAAGCAGCAAGAGAAATCCGGGACGAACGGTAACCGCAACCAATAGCCCAAGCTATTTTACGGAAAAAGAAGCCGTATAGCTGGCGCAAGTTTGCCAGCCCAAAAGCCGTATTGTGCGCCGGAAGGGTGCAAACCGTCATTTGCAATCAAAGTTGCGTCCGTAGCCGCAAGCCTTGAATCGGGCGTAATGTCAATATAGTTTACCTGGTATTGCAAAGCAATAGTTTTATTGGCAAGGTTAAATGAGTCTATCTCCCTTGCCACCCTGTCCTTATTGCTTGCAGAAACAAAAGGCGTAACGCTGTAATCTGGTATTGACAAAACAAACACATGCGATTTATTATTGCCTGCATATTGAATAGAACGTTCCAGCAATGTTGTAAATTCTTGTTTGTATTCTTCAATACTTCTTCCCTGGTATTGGTTGTTGACGCCAATAAGAAGCGTTACAATGTCATACCGTGTTTTTGTTGGCGGAGTACTATTAAGCCTTGACAGGAGGTTGCCTGTTGTCCAGCCTGATTGTGCGATTATTTCCGGCTGTTCAAATTTTACTAACGGATTGTTCAGCAACGCTACCGTTTGCACAGGGAACCTTTCGCTAACAGCAACGGATTGCCCAATGGTGTAAGAATCACCAAGCGCCAAATAAGTTCTTTCAATCAAAGTACCGGCTGTATCTGCAGGATCGGTTGTGTCAACAACGGGCGTTGGCAATACAGGCATTTTTGCCTCCGGCTTTTTGCATGAAAGCAATGTTAGCAATAAAAGGAATGATGATGCAAATGTTTTGAGCATGCTTTAATAAACGTAATTGCAATAAAAAAGGTTCAATAAAAAAGAGCCCTACTGCTAAGGCTCTTTCAATATTTCAATACTTAACTTAATATTACTTGTACAGTATCTGGTAATATTCATCTGCCATCCTGTTGCTGTCAAACTGTACCTGCACATCCCTCATGCCGTTTTTCATTATCTGCCTCCAGTTTTCCCTGTCATCGTAATACAACGGCAGTATTTCTTTTTCCAGTATTTCATATATCTGGTTCAAGTCGTATTCATCCTGTTCCTGCACATGCACTTTCTCGTATTCAATTGGCGGCACCACAAAACCGTTGTTCCCATGGTTGATAAATTCGCAAATCCACCCGTCATTTGTGCTGAAGTTTACAGCGCCATTCATGGCTGCCGTCATGCCGCTGGTGCCGCTGGCTTCCCTGGGCACTCTTGGATTGTTAAGCCAAATATCTGCTGCCTGCTTTAGCCTTTTGCTCAATGCTAATTCATAACCGATGCATACCGCAACATTTTTGTATTGCTTGCTTAAATGCACCAAATGGTTAAAATCGTTAATTGCCGGGTAATCCAATGGGTATGGCTTGCCAGCCCAGATTATTTGCACAGGGTATTTTGTGTTAGCCAACAAAGCTTCAAACCGCTTGTGATCCCTTGTAAGCAACTCTGCCCTTTTGTAGCCTGCAAAACGCCTTGCCCATACAATAGTAAATATGTTCGGATCGAATAACTTGCCTGTTTGGTCGGCCACTAAATCCATTGCCCTTTTTTTCAAAAACCATTTGCGGTCATCAAACCATTCGTCATTGCTTTCGTTCATAGCCTTGTACAATTGCTTGTCGGCCCAGTAAGTCCAGTTTTGTGCATTAGTGATAGATTTTATTTGGCAAATGCCATGGTACTTGCCCCACATTTTGCGGCTTACTTCGCCATGCAATTTTGAAACCCCATTAGAAAGCTTTGCAAAACGCAATGCAGCCAGCGAATGGTTAAACTGGTCATCCACCATGCCTGTAATCTTGCGCACATCGTCTATATGCATGCCACAGAAATAACTCATCTTCTGGCAAAGGAATATATCATGCTTCTCATTCCCTGCTTCCTCAGGTGTATGCGTTGTAAACACAAGGCGCTTTCTTACATCAGCTACATTGCCAAACTTCCTGTGCAAATAAAACGCAGCGCTTATGCCATGTGCTTCATTCAGATGGTATAAATCAGGGTTGAAGTTAATCTCGTCCATAAGTTTTGCCCCCCCCACGCCAAGCAAAATAAACTGTGCGATTTTGGTGGCAGTGTTCCCATCATACAAACGGTGCGTTATAGTTTGCGAAACATAGTCATTCTCATGCAGGTCGGTGCTTAATAAAAACATCGGCGCTGTTTTGAATGTTTCCGGGTTAAGGTACCACACCTTTACCCATATAGGGGTATCATGGATAGTGATTTGGAATTTTATGTTTGTGTCTTCAAGAAAATTATAAATCTTTTCGTTCCACTGCACCTGCAGGCTTTGGTCTGCATTGCGTGCCTGGTCGTAATAACCATATTTCCACAATATGCCAATGCCCACCATGTTTTGCTTTAGCTCATAAGCACTACGCATGTGCGACCCGGAAAGAAAACCCAGCCCGCCGCTGTAAATTTTTAACGGCTGATGCACAGCAAACTCCATTGAAAAATAAGCAACCTTTTTATTGTAGTTTTCATTAATAGCATAAGGCACTTTGAAATTGGTAAAATTCATAAAGGGATTTAAAATTAGTGAGGGGCAATATTAGAATTTTTTTCAGGAAAAACGGGCTTTAGGGCTAAATATTGTGTAGCATGTACACAGCCGGCATTGAACAATAAAAGGCTGCAATCGATTGTTGATTCTTATTGCAGTATTGCAGTCACCTCAATTTCCACAAGCAAATCATCTTTTATTAATCTTGATACTTCCACCATTGTTGCCACAGGTTTAATGGAAGCAAAAAATTCCCCATGCGCCTTGCCTGCTTTTTCCCAATCGGCAATATTGGTTACATACATCCTTGTCCGCACTACATCATTAAGCGTTGCGCCTAGCTGGTTCAATGCTTTTTCAATTTTTGCAAAAATGAATTTAGTTTGCATGTACACGTCGCCTTTGCCCACCAGAAATTCACCATCCATGGCAGTAGTGCCTGCCACTTCTATAATGTTGCCGACTTTTACAGCCCTTGAATAACCCACTATGTCTTCCCATGGCGAGCCTGAACCTGTTTGCTGGCGCATAACAAATAATTTTTGTTGGTACAATGTACACTTTTACATTGGCAGCAATCAACAATATTTTTAGCCTCGCCTAATTTCATTTTTAGATTAATTGAATATTTACTTACATTTACCCTTCAAAAATATGTAATTGCTACAGCCCGCACATAATGACAATTCGCTTAGTGAAGTGCACCAAAGCATTGATACTACTTTACACAAAAAAACCGGCTGGAAAAAAATATTCAGTTTTCTTGGCCCGGCTTATCTCATCAGCGTAGGCTACATGGACCCGGGCAACTGGGCCACCGACCTGCAGGGCGGCAGCAAGTTTGGCTACAGCCTTATCTGGGTATTACTAATGAGCAACCTGATGGCACTGCTGCTGCAGGGGCTCGCTGCAAGGCTTGGCATAGTACGTGGCAGGGATTTGGCGCAAGCTAACAGGGAAACCTACCCCAAAAAAATAAACTACGCTTTGTATGCGCTTGGCGAAATCGCTATTGCCGCCTCTGTCCTTGCCGAAGTGCTGGGCATGGCCATTGGCATACAATTGCTAACAGGCTTGCCGCTCATGTGGGGCGTAAGCATCACAGTGCTTGATACTTTTTTGCTGCTCTACTTGCAAAAGCTTGGCATGCGGAAAATGGAAATATTTATCATCAGCCTGGTTGCCATTGTTGCTGTTTCTTTTTTAGTTGAAATTATTTTAGCTAAGCCAGATGCAGGGGAAATAGCAAAAGGCTTTGTTCCACACCTGCAAAGCGATGAAGCGCTGTACATAGCTATTGGCATTATTGGCGCCACAGTAATGCCGCATAACTTGTACCTGCATTCTGCGTTGGTACAAACAAGAAAAATTGCGCCAACAAAAGAAGGCATGCTGCAGGCAATAAAATTCAACCGCATTGACAGCACTGTTGCGTTAAACATTGCTTTTTTGGTAAATGCTGCTATACTCATTTTAGCAGCCACAGT
Organism: uncultured Ferruginibacter sp.; assembly: GCA_964426665.1. Lineage (GTDB taxonomy): Bacteria > Bacteroidota > Bacteroidia > Chitinophagales > Chitinophagaceae > Ferruginibacter. The sequence goes on from CAYRRL010000114.1 coordinate 4,082, forward strand.
TTTTTTTAAAACAGGCAATTCAAATGTTGGCGAAATAAAAGAAGCGCACCAATTGCTTGCGCCATTACTGGGCAGCAAAATAGCCCCTGTGCTTTTTGCTGTTGCGTTAATAGCTGCAGGGCAAAGCAGCACTGTCACCGGCACGCTTGCCGGGCAAATTGTAATGGAAGGCTATTTGCAATTGCGTATCAACCCATGGGCAAGAAGGTTATTGACAAGGCTGCTTGCCATAGTGCCAGCGTTGATTGTAATATTGATTTACGGCGAGGGGGAAGTGGATGCACTCCTTGTTTTGAGCCAGGTAATATTAAGCCTGCAACTTGGCTTTGCTATTATACCTTTAATACATTTTGTGAGCGACAAAAAAAAGATGGGGGTGTTTGCCATTAATAATATTACAAAAATTGCAGCATGGGTTATTGCTGCGGTATTAGTAGCCCTCAACTTGAAAATGCTGCTGAACGAAGCAACAGTTGTTTTTACCAGCGGGGCATTGCTGCCAAAAATACTGGTGGCAACAGGCGGGTTGTTTTTTGTTGCGTTGCTTTGCTACATTATCATTCATCCTATAATGGCAAAGAGCAAACTGCAAACCGCTATCGCCATACACCCGGAAAAAAAATTTGCAGAAAATATTGAGCCGCCTGCATTTAATAAAATTGCAGTGGCACTTGATTTTTCCATACACGATGAAAAACTGATTGCTTATGCTTTAGGCCAGGGCAACAAGCTAAGCCATTACTATTTAATCCACATAGTAGAAAGTGCTTCTGCCAGTTTATTGGGCAAAGACAGCAACGACTATGAAACACAACAAGACTCGGAAAGGCTTGCCCTGTATGTAAAACAACTGCAAGAAAAAGGGCACAGTGCAGAGGGCTGCCTCGGGTTCAATAAACGTTCTTCGGAAATTGTAAGGATTGTAAAAGAAACAAATGCCGATATGCTGATACTGGGCGCCCACCGGCACAGCGGGATAAAGGATTATTTATATGGCGAAACCGTAAACAGTGTAAGGCACGGTTTGCAAATACCTGTGCTGATTGTAAATATATAACCCGCTGTTAGTTGGTATTGGCAACCGGCAATTCCACAAAAAAACTGGTGCCGCTCCCCTCTGCTGTTTCAAACCATATCCTTCCATGGCTTTGCTCCACAATGCCTTTGCACATAGCAAGCCCCAGGCCTGTGCCAGATGTTTTGGTAGTGAAATTAGGAGTGAATATTTTTGACTGCATTGCCTCTGGTATGCCATTGCCATTGTCTTTTACTACCACTAATACCCTATTGTTCTCAATCTTTTCTGTAATATCAATACGGGGCGTTTTATTTTCAGGCACTGCTTGTAATGCGTTTTGAAGAAGATTAGTAAACAACCGGTTAATATGTGTTTTGTCCGCAAAAATCATTACAGCGCCATTAGATGGCTGCCAGTTTAACTCCACTGATTCTTCAGCACCATGCAGGTGCGTTACCTGGTTCATCAATTCATTTAAATCAAACACTTCATTGCGTGGGTTGCCAATATTGGCAAATTGCGAAAACTGGCCTGCTATTTGGCTTAGGTGGTCTATTTGTTCTACTAACGTACTGGCCACACTCTTGCTTAAGTCGGTAACATTGGCGGCATTGTTGTCAATTGCTTTCTGCAAATACTGAAGGCTTAGCTTCATTGGCGTCAGTGGGTTTTTTATTTCATGAGCCACCTGCCTTGCCATTTCACGCCAGGCGCCTTCCCTTTCGCTTTTGGCCAATGCAATGGCACTGTCGTCAAGCTTTGCCACCATTTTGTTGTATTCTTCCACCAATTCGCCTATTTCATCTTTGCGTTTCCATTTTATTGCTTCGTTTATTTTACCAAGGTTCACCTGCTTCATCCTGTTGCTTATAAAAGTGAATGACCGGGTAATACGGTTAGTAATAAACAATGCCACAATGCCTGCTATCAGGAATATAAATGCATTGAGGTTAATAATAGCTACAAGGAAGTTGGAAATCTCCTGGCGCAATTTTGTTTCAGAAGTAAAGTAAGGGATATTCAGATAGGCATACTGCTGGCCGCTAGCGTCCAGTACCGGCACGTAATTGCTAAGGTATTCAAGCGTGCCGATTTTTTCGTCTTTAAAAAATTGTATTTCTTTTAAGGTGTTAAGGTGGTAATAAGCTTCCGGGTCCATCAGGTTGCTTACAATACCTTTGTTATATGGCAGTGGCAGCGACGATACTTTGAGGTTGCCGTCAAGGTCGTACATGTTTATATCCACAGCATGTATTTCAGAAATTTTTGAAATCGTCTGCTCCAGCTTGTCCCTGTAAGCAAGGTCATACAGTTTCACCACATCGTCAAACACAGCAATGTCCGACAACGAATTCCTTACTTCATTCTGCATTACCTGTATGGTGCGGCTCAATCGCTCACGGTTGTTGTTGTAATACCTGTCAATAAAGAAAAGTATGGTGGCCACACCCACAACAATAAAAGACAAAAGCGTCATGAAAATAATAGTGGCATGCACCTGGTTGCGGATGCTCATTTGCCAGTATTGCTTTACCCGGCCCCAGCGCAGGCGGGAGCGTACGAGGGAATTAAGCAGCCAGAAAAAGCCGGTGACAAAAAGAAAAGTACAAAACAGGTAAGAGAACAACGTGATAGATTCGATTATAAAACTTTCTTTCTTGGCAATAATAACAACTTTGTCTGGCCCGGCTTTGTACCACAACTCATCATAGCCATCTTTTGTTTGCCGGGCAAATTCGTCTTTTGGCAATTGCCTTGGCTGCAGGTGCGATGGGAAAGCATAATCATTATGGCTGCTTACCATTGTCAGCTTGTTGTAAACTGCAAATGAATAAATAGGCGAATTTTCTATCGAGGCATTATAGCCTTTCAAAAACAGCTCCGGGTACAATGCATCGGTGCGGTATTTTTTTGGCGTGGCCAATATAAATAAATAACCGAGCAATTTACCTGTACTGTCTGCTATGTCTTTTTTGCTGATATAAGTAAACTTGTCGTAAGACACATCATAATAATAAAGGTCAGGCACAGCCGTTGTTTTCCCCTGGGTGCGGAGTATAGTTGACAGCGTAGTGAAAGTAGTGGAATCTACATTATACAATGGTTTTTCATTTTCATCAAACGAAAAAATCCTGGTATCATACTTATTAAGGTACCCTGTAAAATTCCTGTTAAGCAAACTATCTTTTAACGCTTTATTGGTGCTTTCGCTTTTAAGCTTTGAAAACAAAGGCGCTATTGCTTCGCTCCTGAAATCAGTCAGTACTGTATTCATCAGCCTTTCGCTGGCAGGGTCTGCTTTTGTTGATAGTGCTTCTGCATAATGTTTGCGTTTGTCAATTTCTTTTTGGTTGTTTTCAACCATAATAATAGCCGCAATGGAAATGGAAAAAAAGAAAAGCCAGAAAATGAGGCTTGCTGAAACAATTTGTGAGGCAAAGAAATACAGCTTCCTTGTATTGAGCAGTAAAAGGTATACAAGCAGCCATATCAACACATTCAGTTCAAATATCACCTGTGGCCTGTTTATCCGGAAGGTTAAGAACCCCAGTCCCACAATGGTAACAATAAGAATAAGCGACATGATGCTTTTGGGAAACAGAGGCTGCAACAAATACACCACTATCTGCGATAAAAGAAAAAAACCGATGGACAGGCAGCCAAGCACTACAAAACCCACTACACTATATACATTCAGCGTAAAGAAATTAATAACGTCAAAAGAAATTTGCGAATCGGCCACCATGGAGCGGATGATATTGCCAATGCCAAAGGCTGAGGAAAGCAATACCAGGATACCCAGGAGCACCACAACAAACTTGGCAACAGTGCTTTTTACTTTTGCAACAATGCCTTTTTCCTGCATGTAGTGCCTAATAAAAAGCACCAGCCACAAAAAGAAAACAGCATTTATAAGCAAATCGCCAAGGGAACGGAATATATTGTCGGCAGCATAAATTTTTGGGTCGAACAGTTCAAACTGCCGCAGGTTTACCGGTACTGCAAAATAATAACTAAGCAGCCGTGCCAGCAAAAGATGGCCGCTAAGAAAAAGAACGCCTTTATAAAAATTCTGTTTTGCTAAATTGCCTGCCAACAGTTGCACAAGCAACAAAATAATTATCATG
>CAYRRL010000115.1:0-8171 GCA_964426665.1 uncultured Ferruginibacter sp.
CCTCCCGGGGTAAAAAATAAACACCAATTATGGCCAATACAGGTAAAGTAAAATCGGTAATCGGCGCCGTGGTGGACGTTCAGTTCGACAGCGGCAGCAAACTCCCGGAAATTTTGAATGCATTAGAAATAAAACGTGAAAACGGCGATACGCTGGTACTGGAAGTACAGCAGCACCTCGGCGAAGACAGCGTTCGTACCATTGCGATGGACGGCACCGAAGGCCTTACAAGGGGCACAGCCGTAACTGACACTGGCAAAGCGATAGCCATGCCAACCGGCGAAGCTATCAAGGGCCGCCTGTTCAATGTAACTGGCGATGCTATTGACGGGTTGCCACAGGTGAGCAAAGCAAATGGCCGCCCGATCCACGCTAAGCCGCCAATTTTTGAAGACCTGAGCACGGCAAGCGAAGTTCTTTTCACCGGTATTAAAGTAATTGACCTGATTGAGCCTTATGCAAAAGGTGGCAAAATCGGGTTGTTTGGTGGTGCCGGCGTGGGCAAAACGGTATTGATCCAGGAATTGATCAACAATATTGCGAAAGCATATAGCGGTTTATCAGTGTTTGCAGGCGTGGGCGAAAGGACACGTGAGGGCAATGACCTGATGAGGGAGATGATTGAAGCAGGCATTATGAACTATGGCGAAAAATTCAAGCACAGCATGGAAGAAGGCGGCTGGGATTTGAGCGCTGTGGATGTAAAAGGCCTTGAAGACAGCAAAGCAACTTTCGTTTTCGGCCAAATGAACGAACCACCGGGAGCAAGGGCACGTGTGGCATTGAGCGGTTTGACTTTAGCTGAATATTTCCGTGATGGCGATGGCACAGGGCAGGGCAAAGACATTCTTTTCTTTGTTGATAATATCTTCCGTTTCACACAGGCTGGTTCTGAAGTATCGGCATTGTTGGGCCGTATGCCTTCAGCAGTGGGTTACCAACCAACGCTTGCTACTGAAATGGGACTGATGCAGGAAAGGATTACTTCTACAAAAAATGGTTCAATCACTTCCGTGCAGGCGGTTTACGTTCCTGCGGATGACTTGACTGACCCTGCCCCGGCTACAACATTTGCCCACCTTGATGCGACGACTGTATTAAGCCGTAAGATTGCGGATTTGGGTATCTACCCTGCGGTGGACCCATTGGATTCTACTTCAAGGATTTTGACACCGGCTATTGTGGGTGCTGAACACTACAACTGTGCCAACAGGGTTAAATTAATCCTTCAGCGCTATAAAGAATTACAAGACATTATCGCTATCCTTGGTTTGGATGAATTGAGCGATGAAGATAAACTGGTGGTATCAAGGGCTCGTAAAGTACAGCGTTTCCTGAGCCAGCCATTCCATGTGGCTGAAGCGTTCACTGGTTTGAAAGGTGTGCTGGTTCCAATTGAAGAAACTATCCGTGGCTTTAATATGATTATGGATGGCGAAGTGGACGAATACCCAGAAGCAGCATTCAACCTTGTAGGTTCTATTGATGATGCTATTGAGAAAGGCAAGAAACTGATGGCTCAAGCACAAGCTTAGTTTGATGATTCGAAAATTTGGTGATTTGCAGATGAAATGCAATTGTCAAATCTTCAAATTACCAAATCAACAAATTGATTAAAATGACATTAGAAATATTAACACCAGAGAAAAAGATCTTCAGCGGCGATGTATATGGCGTGCAGTTGCCGGGTATCACTGGTTTGTTTGAAGTATTGGACAAACATGCCCCATTGGTAAGTGCATTGAAAGCTGGCAAGATGAAAATCTTAACTGATAAAACATCTGCTGTTTCTTATACCATACAAAGCGGTTTTGCTGAAGTATTGAATAATAAAACTACTGTGCTGGTAGAAGGCGCAGAAGAAATTTAAGATTGTTATTAAAACTAACTGGCCTTTGAAATCCTCTGCTTTGCAGGGGATTTTTTATTCACCGGGTTTAAAAATATCCTTAAAAATATTTGCCCCTGAAAGTTCTTCAATATCCCCCAATTCAAGCTCCAGCGCCCTTGTGCTTTTTTGTATTTCAATTAAAGAAAGAATGATAGATACCAATAAGCAAATGAGGCTGGCAGCAAATATCATGTGTGCCGCCGGCATCCATCCACGGAAGATGGTGTACATGCACAATACACAACATAAAAAACTGATAACGCCAAAGCTTTGCATGTAGCGGATAAGATTAAGCCTGGCCCTTAAGTTTTTTATCTGGTAAAGAAGGTGCTTCTCTTTTTCGCCACGTATGTATTCATCATGCAGCTTTCGTATTAATGTGGCCAATGATAAAAAACGGTTGGTGTAAGCCAGCATCAATAAAGTAATAGCTGGAAAAAGCAACGCTGGCGTGTTGATGTTTATTTCTAACATAGCATAAATGTACAACGATTTAATATTGCAGATTGAAGAGGTAATATTGAAGAAGCAAACCTATAATGCAGGCGTTGTTTTTGTTTGTATTGGCTTTTTCTCAACCCACTTCCCCACTTTATATGCAACCCATGCGCTGCCTGCGCCAACTATAGCACCAGCTAACACATCTGTTGGGTAATGAACGCCCTGGTACATTCTTGCCCACGCCACTGACGATGCCCACAAATACGTTGGCACAATCACATACCATTTAGGATAAGAAATACTTAAAGCAGTGGCAGTATAAAACGCAGATGCCGTATGCCCGGATGGGAATGAGTAGCCGCCGCCATCATCCCGCTTTTGAATAAAGGGGTATTTATCAAATGGGCGCTCCCGCTGGACAATTCGTTTGCTGCCCTGTGTAATAATAGACGATAAAATATACCCGCCAGCAAAATAAGCGGCATCCAATTTAAGTTTCTTGTCATTGTTTGCCCAGCCTGCTACGAACATGCTTACAGGCACAGCAATAACAACAGGTGTTACGCTCTTCGACGCAACACTTGCGTAATCATCCTTAAAAGCAGACTTGCTTTGATTGATTGATTTAAGCAGGTTGATATCGAAGTTTTGCGCAGAGGCACCAGCAGCAAGTAAAACAAAAAATGCAGCAATAAAACTTTGAATGATTCTCATGAAAGCCAGCGTTTGTATTACTGCAAGATAACTTTTATTGCTTCAGCCTGTAAACAATGGGAATATTCAGCCTGATACTAAAATTCCTCCCCATATTAAACACCCCAATTCTGCCTGTTGCTAAATTTTGTGCTGCATATTTCAATCTGCTTAAATGGTTTTGATAGGCTGCATCTGTGAGATTATTCCCTGAAAAATGCAAAGAGAAAATGGTGTTGCCTTTTCCTGAAACTATGTCTGCTCCGATACCTGCGTTCAACAAACTATATCCCGGGGTTGCTGTTTCAGTATTGTAGGCAGTGAAAATATTGCTTTGCTTAAAGGTATTATCTAATTCAATCTTTGCATAAAAATTAGCAATACCCTTTGAAAACCTGTTAAAATTGCAGCGCAATTCGCTAATTAGCCTCGCCGCCGGGATGAACGGTATGTTTTTACTCCCATCAATGGCTTCAGAAAATTTTCCTCTTGTATATGAAAAAGTATTTTCAAAATGCAGCCAATCCAATGGATGGGGATGGATATCAATGTTAGCTTCAATGCCGCTTAATACAGCTTTGCTTTGGCCAAATTTAAAGGCAGTCAAATCTTCCCCGTCTGCATTTACCAATGAATCGGCACCAGCCGCATTTTGCAGTTTTTTATAAAAAATAAAATTACTAAAGCTGTTATAAAATGCGGACAGGTTCAATGAAACATGTTCTGTGCTAAATTCCGCCCCGGCGTCAAACTGCAGGCTGGTTTCGCTCTTTAAGTTATTGTCACCGTATTCGTAACGGGTAGTGCCCTCATGTGCCCCGTTGCTTGCAAGTTCAGGTATGCTTGGCGCACGGAAACCCCGTGCAATATTCAGTTTTAAATTCAATTGTTTTGTGGCCTGGGCCGCAAGCCCTATGCTTCCTGAAAAATTAGAAAATGTTTTTTTGAAGGCTGTTCCTTTTATGCCAGTACCTTCTAACAAATCTTTTGAATCAAGGTTTCTTGTATCATACCTTGCGCCACCGCTTATTGTTATTTTATTAAAGGATTTTTGGGTATAAACATAGCCGCCAATATCAAACAAATCATAATCCGGTATCAGTTGTTCTGCCCCTCTGTTCGTGTTTTGCTGCTTCATGCCATTAATGCCAAGGGTTGTTTTCCAGCCTGCCATTTCCTGAAAATGAAATTGTGCCGTATATGTAATTGTCTTCAAATCGAAATATAACTCCCTTTCGCTCACATCATCCGGGTTGCCAAATTCTTCACGCTGGTTTCTTTGATAACCAATATTAAGCGCCAACCGGTTTTTGCCAAGTTTAAACGAATTGTCAGTTGCTATTTTAAAATGCCTGATGTGCTGGTAAGGGATTAGTGGCACTGTGCTTTTAAAATCATCCTCAGTTGCACTTATTTCATTGCCGCCTGCAATTGTTTTTATAAAATAACCTGCGCTGTCCCTGTCGCCCTCCGTTAACCCGGCTTTCAAATTAAAATCGCTTACCAATAAATGGCTATAGCCCCAGTTTCCGTTGTACCCAACAAAACCGCCGGCGTTACGCTGTTCAAATTTTGAATTAAAAACCCTTCCATCATATTTATTGCGGTAATCTGCTGCCGTATTTTTTGATGCGTACCCATTCCAGCTAAACCCTTTTTTATTGCCGCCAATAGAAACATTAAAAAGAAATGAATTGTTGTTAGTTTGGTAGCCTGAAAGAATATTCCATTTAAGTGTATTATTTTCCAATGGCGCATTTGTAATAATATTTATCACGCCAGCCGTTGCATCGCTTCCATAAATCAAAGAAGCAGGCCCTTTTAAAATTTCCACTTTGCTAACGCTTGCCTGGTCTATTTCAATGCCATGCTCGTCGCCCCATTGCTGCCCCTCCTGCCTTACGCCATCATTAATGGTAAGTACACGGTTATAGCTCAAGCCGCGTATTACAGGCTTTGAAATGGCAGGGCCTGTTGACAATGCAGACACGCCCGGCTGTTTCGCCAGCGCTTCAATAATATTGGCAGAAGCATCCTGCATCAATTCTTCTTTACGCAAAAGCGAAACCTGGAATGGCGATTTCTTTAATTGCGTGGCAGCGCCTGCGCCTGTTATAACCACCGCATCATTTTCCACAGCCGTATGCTGCATTATGTAATCTTTTTTTGTATCCCCTGTAATATCAACCTGCTCTGCAATAGTTGTATAGCCAATATGGGATATCTCCACTAAATGTTTCCCTTCGGGGATATTAGTAATTGTGAAACTGCCATCAGCTTTTGTAGTGGTGCCCGTTTTAATATCTGCAAAATAAACTGACACATTTGCCAACGGCACACTGGTTTTTTCTTCTGTGATAATACCGGAAAAGGAACCTTTAAGTATATGAATAGTATTATTTGTTTTTCCTAAGCAAATATTTGCCAGGGCAAAAAAACTGTATATAAATAATGTAATTTGTTTCATAATATAAATGTTGAGCCGCAATAATATTACTGCATGGATAATAAATACAACAGCCGCAAAAGCTGGCGCATTTTAAAAAAGGAGAATGTAAATAACAGCCGGGCAATGATAGTAAACTAAAGGATAAAGCCTTACCTGTTTGCCCCTGACTTAACAACGTTGTGTTGGCGGCCCTTTATTGGATAGGCCATTTACAAAAGAAGAATTGCAACCTGATTGCTCAGCAGGTTTTTTTACAGAAGGAAAATCAATTTCATCAAAACCAACATGGGCTTCATCATTCAAATAAGATGTGTAAGTGTGCTGGCAAATTTTGCATTCTCCTGCTTGAGTATTGCTTTCGCTTTGCTTTAAAATTTTTGTTGCGGATGGTTTGCTTTGCTGTGCAGCATCATGGTGGTGCCAAAGCTGAATGGGCGCAGCAATAAAAATGTAAAGCAACAAAAATGCTGCTGATAGAAATTGTTTGTATCGAAGTTGCTTAGTGAATGCCAAGAAGCAAAATTACCAAATGCAACAATATTGCAAAATTTATTTTACGAATGCAAAAAATGCTAAAAGGCTGCCAAACGGCCGCCTTTTGTCAGTATAAAAATGTGTAAGGTAATTTAGCTCACTTTTCCCATTTTCGCTTCGATGCTGAGCGTAGCATGAGGCACGGCACGCAGGCGGGCTTTGTCAATCAACTTGCCAGTAACACGGCAGATGCCATAGGTTTTGTTTTCTATACGCATCAATGCCTTTTCCAAATGGTCAATAAAAGTTATTTGGCGGCTGGCCATCTGGCTAAGCTGTTCCCTTTCCATGCTTAGGCTGCCGTCTTCCATTGTCATGTAGCGGTTGTCGCCTTCATCGCCGCCCATATCGTCTTTACGGGTAATCAGGCCTTGTAAATAAGCCAGTTCTTTTTTTGCTGCTTCCAGTTTCCTCTGGATCAATTCCCTGAATTCATTGAGTTCGGTATCGCTGTATCTCATAGTGGGGGTAGAAGCCTCCATCGGGGCTTTGTCTAATACTGATTTTGTAAAGTCGGGCTCGTATTTACGGGCCGCACTTGTTGTTAACTTAGGTATTGATACCGGCTTTGGCGCAGGTATTTTTATGTCTTTTGCTTTGATATTTGTGGAAGCCTTGATTGATTCTGTCTTTTTTGGCTCTTCCTTTTTGGCCACAGGTTTCAGAACGGGCTTTTCAGCCACCTTTACGGGCTTCTTAACTTCTACTTTTTTAGCAGGGGCAACCTTTTTTACAGGGGCTGGCTTTGCAACTTTTTTAACAGGTGCTTTCTTGGCAGCGGCTTTGGCCACCGCTTTCTTTGCAGGCCTGGGGGCCGGCTTGGCTGGCCTTTTAGCTGCTGCTTTCTTTGCAGGCTTAGGTGCAGGTTTAGCTGCTTTTTTAGCTGCTGGTTTTGCCACTTTTTTTGCCGCTGGCTTTATGGGCGCTTTGCCCTTTTTTGCCACAGGTTGCTTTTTGGTCGCCATACTATTATCCTTTTTTTAGTACGTTCACTTTTAAAATGGCATTATTCACATCAATTTCGGTTCCGTTGGCTAAAACGGGCATAAAAGCAAGCGAATCTGCCAGAATTTCGGCGCAAATATAGTCTTTATATCTAATCAAAGAAGGTTGCACCCCAGCATTTTCTAACACCTGCACATTTATCCTGTCAGTAAGTGCAAAACCGCTGTCCTTGCGTATTGCCTGCACTTTATTGACAAACTCCCGGGCGTCCCCCTCCTGCTTTAATTCGCCGGAAATGGTAATATCCAGGGCCACTGTAAGGCTGCCCTTGCCAGCTACTTCGTATCCGGGTATTTCATCGGTCGAAACCTCCACATCTTCCGCCGTAATGGTAATCTGCTCCCCATTTTCGCCGGGGTTCAACACATATCCGCCCTCCATTACTTTATCTATTGTGGCACCGTCAAATTTGGCAATGGTGTCGGCAGCCCATTTCATTTTTGCCCCCAGCCTTTTGCCCAGGGTTTTAAAGTTGGCCTTTGCTTTCTTTTTAATAAAATCATTGGCAGCGTCAAGCACATCCACTTCTTTAATATTTGTCTCAGCCTTTATTATCTCCTCCACATTTTTAATGCGGCTGGCCATGGCACTGTCCATTGCCGGTATAAATACTTTTTGCAGCGGCTGCCTTACTTTAATATTTACCTTTTTGCGTACAGACAATATTAAGGAAGAAGCATCTTGTGCCAGTTGCATGCGCTTTTCCAAATCTGTATCAATTAATGCTTCATTGGCTTTAGGGAAATCTGTATGATGAACCGATTCAGCCGGGAACCTTCCGGTTATTTCATTCAAATTGCCAAACAGCCAATCTGCAAAAAAAGGTGCAACAGGCGCCATCAGTTTGCAAAGTGTTTCCATGCACTCGTACAAAGTTTGGTAAGCGCAAATTTTGTCATGTTCATACTCGCCTTTCCAAAAGCGGCGGCGGCAGAGGCGCACATACCAGTTGCTCAAATGCCCATCAACAAAATCTTCTATGGCACGGCCTGCTTGCGTAGGCTCGTAATCATCCATGTATTTTGCCGCTTCCTTTATTAATGAATTGAGCGAAGACAAAATCCATTGGTCTATTTCAGGCCTTTCTTTTACGGGAATGTATTTTTCTTTAAAGGCAAAGCCATCAACATTGGCATACAAAGCAAAAAACTGGTAGGT
>CAYRRL010000116.1:0-8159 GCA_964426665.1 uncultured Ferruginibacter sp.
TGCAAACAGATTTTCTTGTAATAGGCAGCGGCATAGCGGGTTTAACGTATGCTTTGAAAACAGCGCAGGAATGCCCTGATAAAAAAGTGATGGTGCTTACCAAAACACAAAGCGATGAAACCAATACCAAGTATGCACAGGGCGGCATAGCTGGTGTGTGGGATTCGGACCATGACAGTTTTGAAAAACATATTGAAGACACCATGGTTGCAGGCGATGGCTTGTGCAACAGGCATACGGTGGAAATTGTAGTAAAGGAAGGCGTGGACAGGATAAAAGAGCTGATTGACTGGGGGGCTCAATTTGACAAAGAGCCTGATGGCGATTATAAACTGGGCAAGGAAGGCGGCCACAGCGAGTTCCGCATTTTGCACCACAAGGATATTACCGGCAAAGAAATGGAAAGGGCTTTGCTGGCTGCTATCGCAAAACAAAAAAACATTGAACTCATCAGCCATTGCTTTGCGCTGGATATAATTACTCAGCACCACCTTGGTTACCTCGTTACAAAATCAACTCCTGATATAGAATGCTATGGAGTGTATGTATTGAACCTGGAAACGAACAAGATTGAAAAAATATTATCGTCAATTACTTTATTGGCAACAGGCGGCAATGGGCAGGTGTACCGTACTACTACTAACCCCGCTATTGCAACAGGCGATGGCGTGGCGATGGTGTACAGGGCAAAGGGCAGGATTGAGAATATGGAGTTCATACAATTCCACCCAACAGCGCTGTACGAGCCCGGGGTAAGGGGGCAAAGTTTTTTAATAACAGAAGCGGTACGTGGCGATGGAGGCATACTACGCAACCACAATGGCGAGGCTTTTATGCAGCGCTATGACGAAAGAAAAGATTTGGCGCCAAGGGATATTGTAGCAAGGGCTATAGACAACGAAATGAAAGTAAACGGCACAGAACATGTGTACCTGGATTGCCGGCATTTCAGCAAAGAAAAGTTTACAGGGCATTTCCCTAATATTTATGCAAAATGCCTGAGCATTGGCATTGATATTACGCAGCACATGATACCTGTGGCGCCGGCAGCGCACTACAGTTGCGGCGGCATTAAAACAGACGAATGGGGAAGAACCTCAATAAAAAATTTATACGCAGCAGGCGAATGCGCCAGCACGGGGCTGCATGGCGCCAACCGTTTGGCAAGCAACAGTTTGCTGGAGGCGATGGTGTTTGCACACAGGGCTTATAAAGATGCTGTTGCTAATATCAACCATCCGCAAACCCGTTCTTTAGGGAAAGACGGGAGCTCAATACCAGACTGGAAAGCAGATGGGACAAACGCACCAAAAGAAATGATATTGATAACGCAAAGCGTAAAAGAATTGAAATTATTGATGAGCGACTATGTGGGCATTGTAAGGAATAATGAGCGTTTGCACAGGGCAATTAAGCGGCTTGATTTATTATTTACGGAAACAGAAGAATTGTACAAAAAGACAGTTGTATCGCCGCAGCTGTGTGAACTGAGGAATATGATTACTGTTGCATACCTGATTGTAAAAAGCGCTGAGTTCAGGCATGAAAGCCGTGGGCTGCACTACAACACCGATTACCCATTAAAAAGCGGAATGATACAGAACATTGTGTTGTAGGTTTTCCTTCCGCCATTTATAATATGTATTATATCATTTATAGTTTATTGTATTTGCTTTCGTTACTGCCCTTTTTCGCCCTTTACAGGCTGAGCGATTTTGCTTATTTGCTGGTTTACTATGTATTTGGCTACAGAAAAAAGATTGTAATGGGCAACCTTGGCATTGCATTCCCCGAAAAAACAGAAGCTGAAAAAAAAGCCATTGCAAAGCAGTTTTACAAAAACCTTATTGACACTTTTATAGAAAGCATCAAAATGCTGAGCATGGGCGGCAAAGCATTTGACAAAAGATGCACTATTGATTTTGCCGCTGTGAATGCATTGGCAGCCAAGGGCAAAAGCATACAACTGCACAGCGGCCACCAAATGAACTGGGAATATGCCAACTGGGCTGGCGCAAGGAATATCCATATACCGTGGGTGGGTATTTACCAAACTATTTCAAGCAAGGCAGTGCATAAAATATTCTACGACATGCGTGCCAGGTTTGGTACAGTGCTGGTATCAACACATGAATTTAAAAATGTAATGCATACTTTTTTTAAATCGCAATATTCGCTTGCGCTGGCTGCAGACCAGAATGTATGGCCCGAAAAAGGTTATTGGATGTATTTTTTTAACAGCCCCGTTCCCTTCGTAAGCGGGCCCGACAAAGGCGCATTGAAAAACAATACCGCCGTGGTGTTTGTGAATTTTGTAAAAAAGAAAAGGGGCTATTACCACTTTGAAACAAAAGTGGTGGCAGAAAGCACAGAGCATTTCCAGCCCGGGGAACTAACAAGGATGTACCGTGATTTTCTGGAAGAATCGATTAGAAAACAGCCATCCAATTATTTATGGACGCACCGCAGGTGGAGGCACGCTTACCACAATGGCTACCAGCACTTGTGGATGGATACGAGGCCTGCTCCTTAGTTCAGCACGCTGGCATCTTTTTCCACAGGTATTTTTTCTTCCTGTTTTATTTTGGCCCAGCCGCCGGCAATATTCCTTAAATTATGAATGCCCTGCCGCTTTATTAATGAAGATGCTATTACGCTGCGGTAGCCGCCACCGCAATACACATACAAATTATGTTCATCATCAAGCCCGGCAATAATAGCAGTGTCCGTCAGTTCGTTCAGCGGCACATTGATGGCATTTTTTACATGCCCTTCTGCATATTCATTTTCCTTTCTTACATCCACAGCCTGCAGCTTGTTGTCATGCGGAATATCCATGGCAAATTCATCAGCTTCTACATTGATAATCATATCAATTGTTTCGCCTGCATTTTTCCATGTTTCAAAGCCTCCATCAAGATAGCCCTCAAATTGTGAAAAGCCAACCCTTGCTAGCCGCACCACTGTTTCTTCTTCTTTGCCTTTTTCGGTTACCAGCAGCAATGGCTTTTCAAAAGATATAAGGCTGCCGGCCCATTCTGCAAAACGGCCTTCAAGGCCTATAAAAATGCTGCCCGGCACAAAGCCGTTTACAAACACCGCTGCATGGCGTGTGTCAAGTACAATAGCATCGCCTTTCATTTTGTTTTTGAATGCCGCCAAATCCAGGGCCTGCAGTGCTTTATTTTTTATTTTGTCAAGGCTTTCGTAACCCTCTTTGTTTATTAGCGCATTTATTGAAAAATACCTTGGCGCTTCATCCAGCCCTTCGGTTACCTTTTTTACAAAAACTTCTTTTGCTTGCGGCTGCAGTGCATAGTTTGTTTTCTTTTCATCGCCAATAGTGCTATAGGTATCAGGCCCTAAATTTTTGCCACAACTGCTGCCGGGGCCATGTGCAGGGTATACAAGCACATGATCGGCCAGCGGCAATATTTTATTTTGGATTGTTTCGTACATAATTGCAGCCAGCTCTTCGGGTGCCATGTTGCCGCTGCTCAAATCGGGCCTGCCCACATCTCCTACAAACAAGGTATCGCCGCTGAACAACGCATAATCTTTGCCCTCTTCATCTTTCAACAGGTAGCAGGCGCTTTCAATAGTGTGGCCGGGTGTGTGCAGCACGGTAAAGGAAATATTGCCAAGCCTGAACACTTCGCCATCAGTTGCCACATGCACATCAAAACTGGTTTCTGTTTGCGGGCCATAAACAATAGGTGCGCCTGTTTTTTTGCTAAGGTCAAGGTGGCCACTTACAAAATCTGCATGGAAATGTGTTTCAAAAATATACTTGATGCTGGCATTCCTTTCTTTAGCAAGTGTTGTGTATGCTTCTGTATCCCTTAATGGGTCAATGATGGCAGCTTCGCCATTGCTTTCTACATAATAGGCAGCTTCGCTAAGGCAGGCAGTATATAATTGTTTTACAAACATAGTTTTGCTTTAATGCGCCAAAGATAAAAACAAAAAAACGGATGAACCTGTTCATCCGTTAATGCAATTACTGTTGAAGAGCCCTTATGCAACAAGGTCATTCGCTATTTTGCCAATCTCTTCAAGGCGCTTATAGTTAACAAGGTAATAAATAAATTTCCCTTCCCTTTCCGTAGCAACAATGCCCGCCTTTCGCAATATAGCCAGATGCTGGGATGCCACAGACTGCTCAAGCCGAAGGCGCACATAAATTTCTGTAACAGTAATCCTTTTTTCTTCGTCAATCAGTTTGATTAACTGCTGCCTTAGTTTGTGGTTAACAGCCCTTAAAATTAATGCAGCTTTCTTCACATTGTAGTAATCAATTCCTAGTGTGCTCATTTGTTTAGTTTTTAAAAGACAATATTTAATCCGGTTTCTGAGGTATTGCCTTAGTCATAGCTTATTGTATTTACTTACGGATTAAAAACAGCACAAAGATAATATTCAAATTATATAAAGCCAGATTATTATTTTATAAATGGTATTCAATTCAGCCATTTCACTGCCTTTATCGGGCATTGGCACCCGGATAAAAAGGCTTTACATACAACGGTGCAGCATAAGCCAAATTTGCAAACTGCTTATCAATGAATTTTTTATGGGAGAGAAGGGCAAATGCTAACCCTTTGTTAATTGTCTCGGCAAACAAAGCATTTTCTGCTTTGGCCAATTGTTTCCATTTGGTTGCCCCGCTGCCGGAAAAAACCATTTTGCCCGCCTTCAGATAAACATCAAAAGAGTTTTCATCCAAAACCAGGGCAGCAGCAGGCATTATTTCCTTAAGGCTGCTATTGTACACGGCTGCAAACACTTCCATTCGCCTTGCGTCAATCATTGGGCAATATAATGCACCGCTTAAACTGCTGTTAGCAATAGCATCCTGCGCCAGCAGTTCCAACTGGCCTACTACAATTAACGGTTTGCCTGCTGCATAGCACAGCCCCTTTGCCGCAGCGGTACCCACACGAATGCCCGTATAGGAGCCCGGGCCATGGCTTACTGCAACAGCATCTATGTCTTTTAGCGCTTTGCCGGTTTTATGCAACAACGATTGCAGTGCAGGGTGCAAAAAAGCGGCATGGTTGTTTTGTATTTCATTCCTCTCTTCCAATAGCACAACGCCATTCTCTGCAATATTGGCCAGTGCTGCCTCAGATGTGGTATCAATATTTAAAACCAGGCTCATGCTGATGCTTCTTTTTCAAGTATTGGCGCCGGCAAATACCTTTTATCTGTTTTTGCCAAAACAGAAAGCAACCCATAAATATTTTTTACTCCTATTTTGCCAGCCCATTCAAATGGCCCAAATGGGTAATTAGTGCCAAGCTTCATGGCAATATCAATTTCTTCTTTTGTGCTTACTTTTTCGCCAAGGGCAAAATATGCTTCATTGATAACCATGCTGATGCTTCTTGCAGCTACAAGCCCCGGCTCATCTGCCACTTGGATATATTGTTTTTGCAAGGCAGCAAAAACAGATTGCACCCCAGCGCTGGTATTGCCGGCAGCTTCCCACAAACCTCTTTTTAAAAAACCAGCCCACCCATTAATACGCACCACATTGTGGCCAGCGTTTATGCCCGCAAGCGTTTCGCTTACCGAATTGAGCAATACAGGTTTTTGAAGCTGATGAAGTGCATTTGCATCAAAGCCATCGAGCAGTATGTATGCATCTGCCTCTTCTTCAATTGAAGCGGCCCTGGCGATATTTGCAGCACTCTTTAATTCTTCCCATTGTGTATCATTTGCAAGCACTGCAATTTTCATGTTCTTTTTTTGCAAAAATAGGTGGTTGATAAAAGATATATTTGCAGCACAAGCAAATAAAATGAGCAAAACCATCATCAATACCAATAATGCGCCTGCACCCATTGGCCCTTACAACCAGGCAGTAAAAACCGGCAGCCTTTTATTTGTGAGCGGCCAGGTAGCATTAAAGCCCGGCACAAATGATATGGCCAATGCTGATATTATTGAAGAGACACACCAGGTGCTCCAGAACCTGAAAGCCATTTTGCAGGAAGCAGGCATGGGCTTTGGCAACGTGGTAAAGACAACCATTTTTTTAAGCGATATGGCTTTGTTTGCACAGGTAAATGAGATTTACGCTAAATACTTTGACGGCAATTTCCCCGCAAGGGAAACAGTGGCTGTAAAAGGGCTCCCCAAAAATGCCAATGTTGAGATAAGCGTTGTGGCGGCAGGCTAATACAATTCGTCGGGCATATTTACTGTGCAGCTAATATCCGGCCGTTCGCCTTTTGGCACCAGCACAATCACATTGTCCCTAAGCGTTTCGCCATTGCGGAATATGTAGCCTGCCTTTACGCTTTCTGTAAATTCTTTATTGCCTTCTTTTCTTTTTATTGAAATATAAAAATCCCTTGCTTTTACATGCCCGCTCTTTGATGTGAGCCTTTTGCCATTGGCATTGCGGCAATTGAATGTAGCCAGCAGGTTAGGGCCTTCGTAAGAATAGCCGCCGGGCCTGTCACGGTATATTTTATTGCAGTTGCTTTTGTTGGCAATATAAAAAGTAAGCTCGTAGCGGCTGTATTCTTCATCGCCCGCTTTTTTTATTTGCTCATTTTTGATGATGTAGCCATACTCAAAACCATTGTCGGTATAAGGTGTTTTTTCTTCAATACCAAAAGTTTGGGAAAAAACCTGAAGAGAGAAAAAACAGGCGATGCTGGCAAAACAAGTTTTACTAAACATAAAAAGCAGTTTAATTTTGAAAGGTTAAGGTAATAAAAATAAGGACAGCATAATGAGCACAGCAGCGCCAATAGTAATTATAACAGACCGTGTACCTGGCTTTTTAATTGAAAAATTGCAGCAGGAAAATTATGAAGTACAATACCTGCCCGATATAAGCTTTGAGGAAATGCAGGAAAAAATAGCTGCTGCAGAAGGCCTGATACTGACTACCAAAATAAAAATTGGCAAAGAACTTATTGACAAAGCAGCCAAATTAAAATGGATTGGCCGCCTTGGCAGCGGCATGGAGCATATAGATGTTGATTATGCAGAAAGCAAAGGCATCCGTTGCATCAGCAGCCCCGAAGGCAACCGCAATGCTGTAGCAGAGCATGTGCTTGGGCTATTGCTGTCATTAATGAATAATATATGCAGCAGCAACAGCGAAGTAAAAGAAGGCAAATGGCTCCGTGATGCAAACAGGGGCACAGAGCTTACTGGTAAAACCGTTGGCATCATTGGCTATGGAAACACAGGCAGCGCTTTTGCAAAATTGCTGGGTTCTTTTGATGCAACTGTGCTGGCTTATGACAAATACAAATTTGATTTTGCCAAAGGTTATGTACATGAAGCAAGCATGGAGCAAATTTGCCGCTATGCAGACGCAATAAGTTTTCATGTGCCGCTTACAGATGAAACAAAATACATGGCCGGCGAAAATTTCTTTGCATCATTAAAACAGCGGCCCTTTTTTATAAATGCCTGCCGCGGAGGGGTGACAGACACTGCCGCTTTGATAAAAGCCTTGCAAAGCGGCAGCATTTCAGGCGCAGCATTGGATGTGCTGGAAAATGAAAAAACAGATACGCTTACAGCCATACAAAAAGCACAGCTTGTTTTTTTAACCAGCCAGCCCAACGTTATTATTACGCCGCATATTGCAGGCTACAGCCATGAAGCTTTTGTAAAAATGAGCGCCATTTTGCTTGAAAAACTGGGCTTTTAAAAATTTTTCTATATTTGTGCAGTTACAACGCCTTGGCATTACCGGGGCGTTGTATTTTTTTTCTCTTTACTGATAAAAGAATTTACTATGAGCGGAACAAACTACGTGACGAAAGACACTTTTGAAAAAATGAAAGAAGAGTTGCAGCACATGAAAGGCGTGGACCGGCCTGCTGCCAGCAAAGCTATTGCCGAGGCCCGTGAAAAAGGCGACCTGAAAGAGAATGCAGAATATGATGCGGCCAAAGAAGCACAGGGCTTGCTTGAAGCCAAGATAAAGCAACTGGAAGGCGTGATTGCTACTGCAAGGATATTGGATGAAAGCAATATTGACACCAGCAAGGTTTCGATACTGACTAAAGTAACTGTGACCAACCTTGGCACTAAAAAGAAAGTGACATACCAGATAGTTTCTGAAAAAGAAGCTGATTTAAAAGCTGGCAAAATTTCTGTGACATCTCCTATTGGAAAAGGCCTGT
>CAYRRL010000117.1:0-435 GCA_964426665.1 uncultured Ferruginibacter sp.
CAAAACGAACTGGAATCATTTATAAAAAAACATTTGCTGCCTGGCACGGGCTTTACTGTTAGCAGCAGGTGGAGCGGCATTATGGCAATGGGCACAGAAAAAATGCCCATTGTAAAAAAAACAGGCGAAAATGTGTTTTGCTGTGTGCGTATGAGCGGCATGGGCGTGGCATTAGCGCCTGTGGTTGCGGATGAAATTGCCTCAATTATGCAGGCAAGCATCAATAGGTAAAAATCTTTGCAGTGAATTTTTCTTTGCCCTCCCCTATTTTGATGATGTAAACACCGGGCGCAAGGCCAGCTAAAGCAATTGTTGTTTTCTCTTTTGTCAGTTGACCCGCCATTATTTTAATCCCCGTCATACTGTAAATACAGAACGGCTTTGCAATTAAATCAGTTGCAGAGGCAATATCCACCAACTTTCAAAGAATACAAT
>CAYRRL010000117.1:445-8156 GCA_964426665.1 uncultured Ferruginibacter sp.
TTGGGTAAATTTTATAAACATCAACTTTGGGGGCAGCAACCACAGTATCGCCACCAACCGGGCCGCCTTGCACCAGTGTGCTGTCGCATGCAAAAGATGCCAGGAAACTATTTCGGGCATTGCCGGTTGCAAACAAAGCCCTCATTCTTTTTTTCTGCTCAATGGTAAACATATTCATGCAGGCATCATCGGTAAAGTCCATATAGTTCATAAACATATCGCCATTGGCATCAGGCGAGCAATCAGTTGCATGAGGAAAAGAGGGGCAACCAAAATTGTAGTTTTTTTGTTTGGGCGTATCATCTGCCCCGTCATCGCCGCAATCAATATCGCCCCACAGATGTTTCAGCCCCAGCCAGTGGCCTACTTCATGTGAAGCAGTGCGGCCTTTATTAAAAGAAGGGCGCAATCCACATTAGCCGGCGAGCCCGGCAATGATGAATAACCAAGCGTCCTGCCGCCAAGGTTGCACACCCAAATGTTCAGGTATTTTTTGCTGTCCCATGCATCATCGCCGCCTCGTACGCTGCTTTTTGCAGCGTCATCAGCACTAAAAACTGCCATGTTTGTTTGCTTGCGGATGATACCCCTGGTTGCCTTGCCATTTGGTGCAACCTGTGCAAGGCAAAAACGTATCCTTGTATCGGCAGCCACGTTATCAAACACAGAAGGCCGGTTTGTCTTATCAGTATTCTGGTTACTAAAATCGTTGTTGAGCGCCGTTAGCTGAGACAGTATTTGTGCATTGCTGATATTTTGTTCAGCAGTATTGAACAGCACATGCACCACCACAGGGATGTTGATGGTTTCATTGGCTGTAGTGTCCCGCTGTAAAAATTGCTTTTGCTTTTCTAAAGTAGCCTGCACCTGCTGTTCTGCAAGTTTGATAGGCATTTCAGCCATGCGGTTATTTGCAATCACAAAGTTTTTGTATTGGGAGGCTATACAGGCACGCTGTGCCAGCGCCGGGATGGCGGCAACGATAAGTAGCAATATGCCTGCAAGTGTTTTCATTATCCAAAATGGGGTTGTATAAACCCCAATACAAAACCAGTATTAGTGCCAGAGTACAGAATGCAGCACTGGCAGGCATTTCAGCGGATTGGAACAGGCTTTTGATTCCACCTGGTGGAAAAAAAACAGGAATATTGGAAAATGAAACTTGTTTTGCCAACAGGCTACAGCGTTGATTTTAAGAGAGGAAAATTGGAGAATTAAATGGTACGGGAAGCAACCCGAGACCCGTTTCAGAGATAATGCAATTAACTAAAAAACGGCAAGGCTGCCAAATGAAAGATTATTTGCAATCTTTTATGCTGGGCGCCGTTCCTTATAACTACTGCTTTACTACTTTTGCCAACAAATATTTTTAATGAGGCAATATTTTATACCTGCAATAATAATTTTATTTTTTTCATGCAACGGCGGCAATGGGCCAGACAAAATAACTGATGATACAGTAGCTGTTCAACCTGCTACAGGCATAGCTGCCCCAACAATGTTAAATGCTGCACTGATTGCTGAATACCCACACGATACCAGTGCTTTTACTGAAGGGCTGCAGGTGCATGATGGCAAATTGTATGAAGGCACTGGAGAGGAAGGCAGTTCATTTATACAAATCAGCGACATTAAAACTGGCAAGGTTGAAAAAAAATACCCCATTGACAGCAAGCTGTTTGGCGAAGGCATCAACGTTTTCAAAGGCAAATTGTACCAGCTTACTTATCAAAACAATATTGCCTTTATGTACGACTTAAAAGATTTATCAAAACCTGAAAAAACTTTCCCATGGCTGGGCGAAGGCTGGGGCATGACGAACAATGGCAGCGAACTCATCATCAGCGATGGCGGCGCTTCGGGCAATTTATATTTTGTAAACCCTGAAACCTTCAAAACAAGCCATATTGTGCAGGTGGTTGATAATAATGGCCCGGTTAGGTATGTAAACGAACTGGAATACATTGATGGGTTTATTTATGCCAATGTTTGGGGAAGCACCCACCTTATAAAAATTGACCCATCTAATGGGCATGTAATTGGGAAAATAGAAACAGCCGATATGCTCCGCTCCTTTTACGCTTCTTACAAAATTGAACAAATGGACAATGTACTTAACGGCATTGCATATGACAGCACAAACAAGAAAATCTATATCACCGGGAAAAACTGGCCGAAGCTGTTTGAGATAAGGCTGAATTAAATAGCTATGCTGTCAAATAGTTTAATTGTTGAAATTTTTTTTCATGGAAACAAATCAACAGCACAATAATTCAACCGTTGAACAATTGAAATATCATAGCGTTCAAAAAAACTTAGAAAACTGATTGGCTCGCCAAACCGTTAAACCCATTCGCATACAAATAATAACCAACAGCAGCAAGGCCTATTGCTCCTAATACAACGGCCCACACCCACCATTTGCTTTTTGCTTCTATTTCAGTTTCTTCGTAGTATTCTGTCATTTCTGTATTGGTAGTTTCTTTGTCTCCTACTAATATAGAATGCTCGGCATCTTTATGGATTACTTTTTCCGCTGCAACAGGCTGGTAAAAATCTTCGCTCACCATTACCGCATCAAAATGGATATTGCCGCTGTTATCCTTTGTAAACGAGCCAAGGCCTGTCACTTCTACAAGGCCGTTCCTGTCAAGCTCATCTTTCATCAATTGGCTTATGGCTGAAAATTCATTGAAATATTTGTCGGCAGAAGGCGAAGGGATAAAGAGGATTGTTTCTTTTGGTGCCTTTATTTGCCTGCTGCCAAAATCATATTCGGCAGAAGTGGTAACCAGTTCAAGATTGCCAATGCCGGGAAGCCTGCAGCTTTTCTTTTGAAAAAAAGATGACGCAATGATATCAAACATAAACCTGTTTTGATTTTGCCCTGGCATGGCCCCTTTGCTTGTTAAGTTAGTGGCTGCAAAGAAAAACTATTCCGGGCAAATACTCCACATTTTTTCTGCTGCTAAAATTTGAAAATGGCGCCAGCCAAAATATTAAGCCCGTACACAGGGTAGCTGTGCCAGCGCTGGTATTTACTGTTGAAGACATTATTGAAGTCGAGCCATGCACTGAAATTTTTGTTGATAGCAAATTCCACCCCGGCGCTTAAATCTGTGCCGCCGCCCAGCACAACATCGCTGCCGTCTTTCATTAAAACAGGCCCGCCTTTGAATGCCATGAAATCGCCTTTCAACAATACCTGCTTAAATGCCCACCAGCGAAGCGATGCATTCAACTCAACTGGCAGCGTGCCCCATGCCCTGCTGTTATTTTTAAAGCCATTGTAACCATTAAACGTAAGCCCTCCTGTAATGGTGAATTTATCCTGCTTCACAAAACTCATATCGCCATGCAACCTGAAATTATTCGCCCGGTTCTCATTGCTGATGTAAAATGTTTTGCCATCGGCTGTATCATTAACAAACAATGGCAGGTTGTTGTAAGTAAGCCATGATGCTTTGGCACTGAAATTAAAATGGCTGCCAAGCGTTGCCTTTATGCCGCCGTAAATCTCTGTCTCCTTTGTGTTTTGCTGAAAAGCAAGTGTTTGTAAATAAGGATTGATGGTTGTTAAATATTGATAATTGTTCTTAACAATCCTTCCCACTAAACCCGCCTGCACCAAAAATATTTTGTCCTGGAGCTTGGCCTCACCGTAAATGTTAGGCAACACGTTCAGCTTATTATTGTCCCATGTGGGTGCAATGCCAACATGAATATTGAACAATGGCTTGGCATACACCAGTTCCGGGGCAAGGCTGTAAATATTATTGGTAAATTTTACATTGGGCACAAGGTTCTTTGATGTGTAGCTGGTAATATCAGCCTTTGCAGCGACCCTGATTGAAAATACATCTGCAAAGGTTTTCTCAACAGGCAATGTTACTGCCAGAGAAGATTCTGATGCTTTGCTCTGGTTGCTGAAGAGATTGGCTTCAAAATGCGGGTTATAATTAATGCCTGTGCCGGTTTGCTCTTTATTCCTGATGCCGCCACTAAGCGATAATGTTTGGTAGCGTTGCAATACGCCTTCCCCCTTGTAAGAAATTGTGTCATGGTTGTAGCCATACAAATAATTGTCCTGCGATTTTATGGAAGCCCTTCCATACAACTCATGCGCCGCAGTAAAATAGCTGCCGGCGGCTTTTATATTCATTTCGCTGTAGCGCTGGTTTTCAAGGCTGCCTTTTGAGGAAATATAATCGGTATACACATTTACAAGGCTTGTTTTGCCATCGCCAAAACTAAACCCGGCACTCAAGTATGGCGTGGAGTAATTGCCAAAGCCTGCTTTGATAAAATTTCGGATGCCTAAGTCAAGTACGCTGTCCTGCGCCAGTGCCAACGGCCTTAGCACAGCGGGCTGGTACACATAAAATAAATTTTGTGCAGGCGCATTATAAGGCCCAACATTTTTACTAGTGTCCGCAGCAAGCTGGGATGCTGAAAAATTAATTTTCACTGCATTGCGAAGCACCGGCTTGTAGCTGGACGTTATGTCAATTGTTTGCTTTTTTGTTGTGTCCCTTTGTGCAGGCGCAACAAGGGAAAGACAACAGGCCATTGCTGACAGGGATAATTGTATAGATATTGCTCTTTTCATTTGCTGCTTCATTATGTTATTCGCCAAGTTTTGAAGTTGCCTTCTCGTCTTCCTTTGCCTTGCCTAATTTTTGTTGGGCTATTGCCTTTAATTCTGGGATGCTTGCATTCATTGCCACGCTTTCGTATGTTGCCTTGGCATTGAAATAGTCTTTCTGTTCCATGAACACATCCCCAAGCAAAATATAAGCTTTGGTAACCCAGTAATCATAGCTGCCTGTTTCCCTGATAACTGCCTGCGCTGCTTTTTCTGCCGCAGCTAAATTGCGAAGGCTAAACTGGCAGGCGGCTATTTCATAACGGGCTTCAGCACCCCAGGACGATTTGTTTACAGCGGCGCATGATTTGAAAGCAGCAATAGCTTCGCCGAAGTTGTTGTTCATTTGCTCCGACTTGCCCAGAACAAGAGAAGCCACGGCCTTGTCATCTGTGCTAATGCCTTTCCTTGCCAACAATTGCTTAGCAGTTTCATTTGCCTGTGCATAATCTTTCAAATTATTATAGCAACGTACCAACCCCCGCAATGCTTCCAACTGATTGTCCTGGTTTACAGCGCCTGTTAACAGCGAGCTAAAATATTTTCTTGCATTGGCATAATCTTTCAATTCAAAATAATTAACCCGGGCGGCAGTAAGTGTTGCCTTCTCAAAATATTTATTGATCCCTTTGCTGTTTACATAATCATAGCCTTTCAGGGCATTTGCCCAATCCTTGTTTTTGTAATAACATTCGCTGCAGAAGAAATTTGCTTCCAATGCAAAAGCGCCATTGGGGTATTGCGAAAGATAATTGTTGAACCCTGCAATAGCGCCATTACAATCCCCATTATTGTATTTCAATTCTGCCGATGTGTATGTAAGCGAATCAGCTTCTGTAACGGTTATTGTTTTGCCGTTATTCCTCATCAACTCAACGTATTCATTAGGCCTGCCTTCTTCCACATAAATATTTTTTATATTCTCCATTGCCTCATCAGCTTCAGCCGATTGTGGGTATTGCTGTATCAGCTGCTGGTAGCTCGCCAGTGCCTCGTTGTTTTTGTTGAGGTTGTAATAGCTAAGGCCAGATTTTAAATATGCCATCGGTTTAAGTCCACCAGTGTTATTGCCATTTATTATTTTGTTTAGGTACGGTAACGCATCTGCAAATTTTTCGTCAGCGATGTACGTATTGGCAATTTCCATATTGGCATCAGGAACCAAACTGCTTTTGGGGTATTGCCGTGCCAGTGCATTCAATGTTGTAATTTTTGATGATGAACTTTTAACGCCTGCAATCATTGCTTTCTGGAACATAGCATAATCGCTCTGCAGCAAGGCGTTGCTGATAACATTTTCATACATCGTGTTGGCCTTTGCAAAATCCCTGTTCATGTAATAGCAGTCGGCGCTGCGTACATAAGCATCCTGTTCCGTCAATAATGCTGTTGTATTGTATTTTGCCACTGGCTCAAAGTAGCCAAGTGCCTGCTTGTAATTTTCTTTTTTCATCCAGCTATAACCCAAATTGTACCTGGCAGCAAGCGGGCTGGCTTCGCCCTGTGCAGGCGCACTGCTTTGCAGGTAAAACATTAAATACCTTATTGCTTCATCATACTTTTCGTTGCGGTACGCAATTTCGCCTTTCCAAAAGTTTGCATATGGCGTTACGGACGATGCTGGCATCGCAATTATGTCGCTGAACAATACATCTGCGCTGCTGAGTTGCTGGTCGTTCATATATTCCACTGCCCTGCCATACAATATCCGTGGGTACACTCTCTGCATAGAAGGCGTTGGGTTTTTAAACGAGCGGTACAAATCCAAAGCATCTTTAAAGTTGTTTGTATTCGCCAAAAGATTCACTAAAATTTCTTTTGCCTCTGTATTGTAAGTTGATGCCGGGTATTGTGTAATGAAACGCTGCATTTCTGATAATGCAATATCCTGGTAGCCCAGTTCGTAAGAAAGCTTGGCATAAGTAAACAATGAGATTTCCTGCTGTTGTTTGTTGCTGCTGTTGTATGCACAAAACTGGTAAGCAGCCCTTGCATTTGCTTTCTGCCCTGTTTTTAAATAACAATCGCCGAGTATATACATCGAGTTTTGCCCAAGCGAATCCCTTTCATTGCTCAGTTGCTTCAGGCCCTCAATTGCTTTGGTTAGCTGCCCTGCATCATAATAGCAATAACTCAGCTCGTACAAATCTTCTTTTGTTACCTTGTCGCTGTTCTGCACATAATATTCGAGCAGCGGCAATGCTTTTTTAAAATTCTTCCTCTCAAAATAAATATGCCCAACCAATTGCTTCATTTCTTTTTCATAGTACAAGCTCCCGTTGTTTAAAATACTTTCGCCGTACTTCAGCGCTTCATCTTTTTTGCCCTGAAAATAATATATCTCCGCAATGTAATAAGGCACAATGCCTTTGTATTCTTCCTGGTTTTCTATCAGGCGGAAGCACTTTAACGCTTCGTTATAATTCCCATCGTAAAAAGAAATAAAACCGTAATAATAATTTGCCTGGATATAATACTTGCTCTCCGGCAGCTGGTGTATCTCGTTGAATAAAGGCTTTGCCTTGGCAAATTGTTTTAAATTGAAATAGCAATAGCCCATTTCAAACTTGGCATTGGCAATTTCTTCGTTGCTCAAATTATCAAGCCCTGCCTGCTCGTAGTAATTGATGGCGCTGCTGAAATTATCTTTATCAAAATAAAATTTTGCCAGGTGGTAACTCATCAATTGCCCACGTGGCGTATTGTTTACCCAATCTATATAATGCATTGCTTCCTCTTCGGCTACCGGCAGGCGCAGCTTAAGCCTGCATACAATGAAATAATAATTTACGTCATCATGCAGGTAAGTGTTGTTACTTGCCTGGTTATCGGGGTATTGCTCTTTTACCTGCTGCAGCAATGGATAAGCCAGTGCGTATTGTTGTTGTATAAAAAGCTGCTTCGCTTCTTTAAACTTTTTTTCAGTATCTGTGAACACATGCGTTTGCTGGGAAAGCAGCACGGATGAAAACAGGAAGGAAAATAAAATTGAAATGCTGATTTGCTTTACCATGTTGGTGCTGATTCGTTCAAATTAAACCGTTGCAAAAATAACTTTGAGTACAT